>JBILUH010000070.1:0-8620 GCA_044371095.1 Cyanobium sp. | reverse complement strand
GCAGCCGGAAGCGGTGGTTGAGTGCTGCCAGCAGGGTGATCACTCCTGCTGCCGGCACCGCGATCAGGCGGTCGATGCCCAGGGCCCAGGCAATCGGGACCACCGCTCCGGTGCCGATGTGCACCAGTTTGCGGCTCCATTCCCGCTGGCCGTTCCAGCGGCGGCGCACCTGCAGCGCGGCCGCAGCGAGCAGGGCCAGCCAGCTGGTGACGGCCGCAACACCAAGCAGCTGTTGCGGCCATCCGCCCACCATCGGCTCAGGCGGCCTGCTGGATGTTGCTCATCAACCGCAGTTTCATGATCGCTTTGGCCTCCAGCTGCCGCACCCGTTCCCGCGACACATTGATCAGCCGGCCGATCTCCGCCAGGGTGAGGGGTTCGGATCCCTCCAGCCCGAAGCGCAGCCTGAGGATTTTCTGCTCCCGGTCATTCAGCTGGGAGAGCCAGGTGCCCAGGTGCTCCTTCTGGATGTGCCGGTCCATCGAGTCCATGTGCTCGTTGCTGGCCGGGTCGGCGATCAGTTCGCCCAGGGTGCTGCGATCCTCCTCGCCGCGGGCATGGGCATCGAGGGAAGCGCAGGGGGCGCTCTGGGTCATCAGCTCCTCGAGCTCCTGGGGAGCCATGTCCATGGCATGGGAGAGCTCCAGCCGGTTGGGCTGGCGTCCGAGCCGGTGGGACAGCTCCCGGCTGATGCGCCGCATTTTCGACAACTTTTCGCTGATGTGAATCGGCAGGCGAATCGTGCGGGCACTGTTATCGATGGCCCGAGTCATCCCCTGGCGAATCCACCAGTAGGCATAGGTCGAAAACTTGTAGCCCATGGCCGGGTCGAATTTGTCGACGGCGCGCTCCAGGCCGATCGCTCCTTCCTGCACCAGATCCAGCAGTTCCAATCCCTGGTTCTGATACTTCTTGGCAACGCTCACCACCAGGCGCAGGTTGGCTGCCATCATCCTGTCGCGGGCCCGCTGGGCCATGCGCATCTGGCGCTTGTGCTTGGGGGTGAGTGCCTCGGGGGCAAGTTCCTGCAGCCGTTTGCCAGCCTGCACGTGGTGGGCCAGCTCGATTTCCTCGGCGGCCGTGAGCAGGGGCACGCGACCGATGGTGCTCAGATACCAGCCGATGGAATCCGCGTTGAGACGTCCTCCGGCCCGGGGACCGCTTACGCGCACCTTTTCCAGTTTCGATGCCGCGGGCTCCGAACCGTTGTTGTCAGCAACAGCTGAAGCGGATTGCAAAGGCGTCCCCACACCCAAGCCTCCGTATTGGATTTGGCCGGAATGTAGCACTGCAGCACACGCTGCAACGCTTTGAATTGGAAGATTTCCTGTGAGGATTGTTGCACATTGCCGCAGATGCCTGCTCTTTGCAGCATCAGTTGGCTGGTGCCAAACCGCCACGCCAGCGACGCACCATCTGCTGTTGAGCCAGGTGTGCTTCTCCGTCGTGCTGACGCTGGCTGAAATGCCCATGGCTGTCCATATGCCAGGCGCCCGTGTCCTGGAGGTAGAGCTCGAGAAGCTGTTCAAGCTGACGACGCAGCCGGGGATCTTCAATGGGGGCGACCGCCTCGACCCGTCGGTCCAGGTTGCGTGACATCCAGTCGGCACTGCCGATGAACAATTCAGGTTCGCCGCCATTGGCAAACCAGAACAGACGCGAATGTTCGAGGAAGCGACCGATCACACTCACCACGCTGATGTTGTCGCTGATGCCCTCCAGCCTGGGCCGCAGGCTGCACATGCCCCGGACCACCAGCTCGATCGTCACCCCGGCCTGGGAGGCTTCGTAGAGCAGGGCGATGATCGCCGGATCCACCAGCGCATTCATCTTGGCCCGGATATGGCCACCCCGGCCGGCCTGGGCGTGCTCGATCTCGCGGCGGATCAGTCCCTCCATCCGGTTGCGCAGGGTGACCGGCGCCACCAGCAGCCGGCGGAAGCTCTGCTGCTTGGAAAAACCGGTGAGGTAGTTGAACAGCTCCACCAGATCGGCGCCGAATTCCGGTCGGGCGGTGAGCAGACCGATGTCGGTGTACAGGCTGGAGGTTTTGGAGTTGTAGTTACCGGTGCCGATGTGCACATAGCTGTTGAGACGCTCCTTTTCCTTGCGAACCACCAGCAGGATCTTGGTGTGGGTTTTCAGGCCCAGCACGCCGTACACCACGTGCACGCCTGAGGCCTCCAGTTGCTTGGCCCACTGGATGTTGTTGTCTTCGTCGAAGCGGGCCTTCAGTTCCACCAGGGCCATCACCTGCTTGCCGTTCTCGGCGGCCCTGATCAGTGCCGCCACCACTGGCGAGTTCTTCGAGGTGCGGTAGAGGGTCATCTTGATGGCCAGCACCGAGGGGTCGTCGGCGGCCTGGTTGAGGAATTCCTCGACGGAAGTGGAAAAGAGGTCGTAGGGGTGATGCAGCAGCACATCACCGCGGCGGATCACCGAAAAGATGCTTTCAAATTCCTCGGCTTTGATCGAGCCGTCTTCGAGCTGGCCCTTCTGGGTGCGCGCCAGGGCTGGCGTGGTGCGGCCTTTGTGGGGCTTTTCCTTGAGCTGGGGCAAGGGGACGGCGAGCAGGCTCATCAGGTCGTCAAGGCCGAGGGGGCCATTGATCCGATACACGTCCTCGGTTTCCACCGCGGTGCCCTCCATCAGCAGCTGCACCACCGCTTCCGGCATCTCATCGGCCACTTCCAGCCGCACCACCTCGCCGCCGCGGCGGCGTTTGCGCAGGCCTTCCTCCAGGGCCTCCATCAGGTCGTCGGCCTCCAGGTCGCGCAGTTCCAGGTCGGCATCGCGGGTGACGCGGAAGAAGTAGTGCCCCTCCACGTGCATGCCAGGGAACAGCAGGCCCAGGTTGAAGGCCACCACCTGTTCGAGCGGCACGGCCGTGTAGACGGGCTCGGGTTGCTTGCCACTGAGGTGGGGGGGGATCTGGACGAAGCGGGGCAGGTTTTTCTGCGGCACCTTCACCCGGGCGAATTCCTGCTGACCGGTATCGGGGTCGCGCACCAGAGCCGCCACGTTGAGGCTCAGGTTGCTGATGAAGGGGAAGGGGTGGGAGGGATCCACCGCCAGGGGGGTCAGAACCGGAAAGATGGCGTTCTGGAAGTAGCTGTCCAGCCAGTCGCGTTGGGCGCCGTTGAGGTTGGCGTAGTCGATCAGGTGAACGCCGTAGTCGGAGAGATGGGTCTTGAGCGAGTGGCGGTAGTGCTGCTGCTGCATCTCCAGGAGCGGGCGCAGCTTGGTGCGAATCGCCTGGAGCTGTTGCTGGGCGGTGAGGCCGTCGTCGCTGAGGGTGCTGACGCCGGCTTCAATCTGTGACTTCAGGGAAGCCACCCGCACCATGAAGAATTCATCGAGGTTGTTGCTGAAGATGGCGCTGAATTTCGCCTGCTCCAACAGCGGGGTGTGCTCGTCGAGGGCCTGGGCCAGCACGCGGTAATTGAACTCCAGCCAGCTGAGCTCGCGGTTGATGTAGAGCTCCGGGGCGACCCGCGCGTCAGCCTGCGATTCCGCCATGTCGCCAGCAGCAGCCATGCCGCCCCGCCCCCTTTTTAGGCGCAACGTAGCAATCTCAACCGTCTGAACTGTGTGTTCCAGCTGCCATCGCCACCCCTGGCTGACCAGGCAGGCCACCGGCCACCAGCAGGGCCACGCCCACCAGCAGGGTGATGCCCAGCCAGAAGGGGCTCTGCCGCCCCACCGTCTCGTAGGCCAGGCCCGCCAGGGGTGGGCCCAGGAAGCTGCCCAGACTCTGCAGCCCCTGCAGGCTGCCCAGGGCGGCGCCCTGGCCTTCGGCATCGAGCCGGCGTGACACGAGGCTGCGCAGGCAGGGGGTCACCAGGCCGGTGCCCAGGGCCAGGATCGCCACGGCGCTGAACACCACCGGCTGGGCATTGGCCCTGTTGGCCAGGGGGATCAGCAGGCAGCCGGCGATCACAAAGCCCAGACCGGCGAGGGTGAGCCGCCATTCGCCGAACCGCTTCACCAGCGGCCCGATCAGGCCGCCCTGCACCACCGTGGCCACCACCCCCACCACCAGGAAGGCGGCGGCTGCCAGGCCGGGCCCCCAGTTGAAGGCCTGCTTGAAATACAGCACCAGCACGGCGGTGAAGCCGTTGAACGCCAGAAAGAACAGGAAGAAGGCCACGCACAGGCGCCGCACCTGGGGGTTGGTGAACACCCGTTGCAGTGCGGCGAAAGGGTTGAGATCCCGTTTGCGCGGCATCGCCCGACGGGCATCCACCGGGTGGGTTTCCGGCAGCAGGGTGAGCACCAGCACCAGGTTGAGCACGGCGATCGCCACCGCCACCAGCAGCGGCAGGGTGACGTTCAGGCGGCCGAGGAGTCCCCCGAGGGCCGGGCCGAGGATGAAGCCCAGGCCGAAGGCCACGCCGATCAGACCGAAGGCCTTGGCCCGCTTTTCCGGCGGCGAGATGTCGGCCAGCACGGCGCTGGCGGTGGCGGCGGTGCCGCCGCTCACCCCGTCGATCAACCGGGCGCCGAACAGCAGCGCCAGGGGTAGACCGGCGGCCTGGGCCGCGGGCCAGAGGGTCGCCCAGGGCAGGCTGATGGTGAGGGCAAACAGCGCCAGGCCCAGCACCGAGCCCGCCACGCAGACACTGATCACCGGTTTGCGGCCGAAGCGGTCGCTGAGGGCACCGATCAGGGGCGTGAAGGCGAACTGGGCGATGGCGTAGCTACCCGCCAGCAGGCCCAGCACCCGGCCGTCGTTGGTGAAGCCCGCCAGCAGAAACGGCAGCAGCGGGAACACGATCGACTCCCCCAGTCGGTCGTTGAGCAGCGTCAGAAAGGCGCAGAAAAAGGTGGAGGGGCGGGAGAGCGACAAGGGGGAAGCGTGGAGGTGGGTGCGGGGTTGGTGTGCGGCGGGTGGAGTGGGTGGGTGGCATTCAAATTACGGGTGCAGCCGCCACCCGCCCTGACCGGGGCCCATGGCGCAGCATGGAACGGATGCCACTGGGGAGTGTCGGGAATGGAGCCGTCCTCCAGTGCGGAATTGCTGCAGCGCACCCACCGCGTCCAAGTCAACCTGAGCCGCTGGCAGCTGGCGGCCGGCACGGCCCACCGGCCCTACGCCAACCTGCTGCTGCTCTGCATGAGCCTGCCGGAGCCTGGGGGTCTGCTGCAGCCCCAGCGGCTGCTGGGCATCGCCGATTCGGCTGCGGCGTTGCTGGCGTTGTTGCCGGAGGACGGCAGCGACGTGCTGGTAGCGGTGGAGGACACCCTGCGGGATGGTTCGGTGTTGCCCCTGCTGCAGCAGCTGCGCCAGCGCCCCAGTCCACCGGCGCTGCTGGTCATCCTGGCTGCCCCGGCGGCCCAGGTTGTCTGGGTTCAGGCTGCCTGGCGCCTGGGGGTGGACGCCCTGGTGATGGCCGAACACTTCGGCCAGGGGGTGCTGGCGGAGGCCCTGCAGGCCCTGGCGCGGGGCGAGCGCTACTGCGACCCCGGCTGCCGAGCTCTGCTCACCCCGGCCGGGCCCGCCGCCGATTCCCTCAGCCGCCGGGAGCTGGAGGTGCTGCCGCTGCTGGCGGAAGGGCTCAGCAACCGCCAGATCGCCGCTCGCTTGCAGATCGCCGAAGTCACCGCCCGCGACCACGTTCAGCGCATTCTCCAGAAGCTGCAGGTGCCCGATCGTGCGGCGGCGGCCGCCTGGGCGGTGCGCCTGGGGCTGGTGCGCTGAGGCGCCGGCGGCGGGCGCCGATCCTTCATCTGCAGGATGTGCCCGCCGGGGGGTGGCGGAGAGGCTGAAGCCTGACATCGGAGCAAGGCTCCAGGAGTGGCTCGATGACCAGCAGCGACCTCACCAGCAGCGACCAGACCAGCACCATCAGCACGCCGATCGTGGCGGCCTACTTCCCGGAGTGGGGCATCTACGGGCGGGATGTGCAGATCGCCGATGTGCCGGCTGATCGGCTCACCCACCTCATCTATGCCTTTGCCCGGATTGATCCGAGCGGCCAGCTGGCTCTCTTTGATAGCTACGCCGCCACGGAGAAGCGCTTCACCGAGGCCGGCGATGCCGTGGGGGGCGAAGCCGATCAGGGGTACTACGCCCCGGAGGATCTCCGCAGCAGCCAAACCATCTGGGGCAATTTCAACCAGATCGCCGCTCTGAAGGAGCTGCACCCCCATCTGCGCACCAGCATCGCCATCGGCGGCTGGACCCTCTCCGGCAACTTCTCCACCACCTTGGACACGGCGGCGGAGCGGGAGCTGTTTGCCGACTCGGTGGTGAGCTTCCTGCGCAGCTACACGATGTTCGATGGGGTGGATTTCGACTGGGAATATCCCGGCGGCGGCGGCCTGGAGAGCAATGCCGTCTCGCCGGCTGACGGGGCCAACTACGGCGCGGCGCTGCGGCTGGTGCGCCAGAAGCTCGACGCCCTGGAGGTGGAAACCGGGCGCACCTATGAGATCTCGGTGGCGGCTCCGGCCGGCAGCGACAAGATCGTCAACCTCAACCTGCCGGAGCTGAAGGAGGTCGTCGATTTCTTCAATGTGATGACTTACGACTTCCACGGCACCTGGGAGTCGGCCACCGGCCATCAGGCAGCCCTGCAGGGCGATGCCATCGGCTACGACATCCGCACCGCCCTTGATCTCTACCTCCAGGCCGGTGTGGATCCGGCGCGGATCGTGCTGGGGCTGCCGGCCTACAGCCGCGCCTGGAGCGGCGTGCAGTCGAGCCCCGAAACGGAGGGCGTGGAGGACTACGGCTACGGCGATGCCGCCGGAGGAGCGGCCCCCGGCACCTACGAGGCCGGCGTGTACGACTACAAGGATCTGCTGGCCCAGTACCGCGCCGGCGGCTGGCAGCTGGTCTGGGATGACAACGCCCAGGCGGCCTACCTCTGGCACCCGCAGCAGCAGATCTTCAGTTCCTTTGAAACGCCGGCCACGGTGGCGCTCAAGAGTGCCTGGGCCCGGGAGCAGGGACTGGGCGGGGTGATGTTCTGGGATCTCTCCAACGATGCCATCGGCGACAGCGAGAGCCTGGTGGAGGCGGCCGCTGCGTTCTGGCTCGAGGGCCGCAGCTTCGCCGAGATCGCCGCGGCCTCCGGGCTGCGGTTCGACGCGATCGTGGGGGGAGACGGCCGCTTCGATCTGGACGGCGTGCTGCGCGACCCCGGCAGCACCGGGGTGGTGCCGCCCCCGGTCTGGCCGAAGCCCCTGCCCCTGCCGCAGCCCTTGCCGCAGCCGGAGCCTGTGGCTCCCGATCCCACGGCTCCCGATCCCACGGCCCCTGACCCTGCGATGCCCGTTGATTCGGCCCAGCCCATCGCCGTGGCGCTGCAGCTCAGCAGCCAGTGGAGCGGCGCCTTCGAGGGCACGCTGCTGCTCACCAACCAGGGCGGCGAGGCCCTCAGCACCTGGAGCGTGAGCTTCACCAGCCGCTACGAGCTGCGGGGACTCTCGGATTTCACCCTGCAGCAGAGCCGAAACGGCGATGGCACCTGGCTGGTGACCCTCTCCCCGCCCAGCTGGGGCACCACCCTGCAGCCCGGCAGCACCAGCCGCTCCTACGTGCAGGGCCTGATCCCTGCGGGTGGCCAGCTGCCCAGCCTTGACGCCTCCCAGGTGCTGGTGGGCGGGGCTCCGATCGCGGCCCCCCAACCGGTTCTTCAGCCCGAGCCGCTGGTGCCCGATCCGATCATCGGGGCGCCCCTGGCCCCGGCCGCCCTGGTGGATGTGCCGGTGGCGCCGGCCACCAGCCGCCTGCAGGCCAGGGGCGATCTGGCGGAGCAGTTTCGTCTGGGCTACGCCTGGGGCCGCGAGCTCACGATCGAGGGCTTCGATCCCAGCCGCGATGTGCTGGATCTGCGCGGCTTCTGGGGCGAGGGCCAGCAGGCCCGGGTGCTGGGGGGGGCCGATGGCACGCGGATTGCCCTGGATTTCAACCAGCAGTCGGTGCTGCTGCCGGGGGTCACGGTGGAGCAGGTGCTGCCGGGGGTGGTGCAGATCTGGCAGGGCTGAGCTGGCCCCGGGCTACTTCCATGGGGCCGGCTGCTCGATGATGCAGACACCCTGCCGCTGCGCGGTTGCCATGGCCTCGTCCCCCGCTCCCGCGCCGCTCAGCCACCTCAATGCCCGGGGCGAGGTGCACATGGTGGAGGTGGGAGATCGGGCCCCCACCGATCGCCGCGCCGTGGCGGAGGGCTTCATCGCGATGGATCCCGCGGTGTTGGCCCTGGTGCTCGAGGGCAAAGCCCCCAAGGGCGATGTGCTGGCGGTGGCGCGGGTGGCGGCGATCCAGGCCGCCAAGCGCACCTGGGAGTTGATTCCCCTGTGCCATCCGATCGGCCTCACGGGCCTGGAGGTGCGGATCGAGGCGGCGGCTGAGGGCACGGGCCTGCGGATCGAGGCGGTCGCCCGCACCACCGGCCCCACCGGCGTGGAGATGGAGGCGCTCACGGCGGTGCAGGTGGGCCTGCTCACCCTCTACGACATGGTCAAGAGCGCCGACCCCGCCATGACCATCGGCCCGGTGCGGCTGCTGGAGAAGACGGGGGGACGCCATGGCTCCTGGCGCCATCCCGCTGCCGTGGGCTCCCGTGCCTGAGCGCCCCATGGCCGCTGCCGCTCGCTCGTCCGAACCGTT
>JBILUH010000024.1:0-31201 GCA_044371095.1 Cyanobium sp. | reverse complement strand
AGTTCGAAGGTGGCCGGAACGGGGTTCCGGTCGACCATGGCCTTCGCCTTTTCCCCACGCTCTGGTGGGCTGATGGTCATCGAGACGTTCCTCGAGGGACGGGGTCGAGGTGGTGGGTCCACCCCTGCAGCAGACCGGGAGGCCTGCCGTTGGGCCCCATGAACAGCCGGCGACCGAGGCCCCCGGAAGTCATGGGCACCAGCAGGGAAGAGGGGCCGCGAAACCGCGAAACCGCTTGCCACAACTGGAGCTTGGGGCCCCAAATAGGGGACCGCTGGCGAAAGTATAGGGGCCGTTTCCGAAGGGTTTTGGGTCGCAGTTACAAAGGTTCAATCCCCGCGCTTCCCAGGCCACCACTGGACTTTACAGAACAGAAAGAATCATCGACATTGGCCTTCTTTTGGCTCAATCGTTATTACTAAGCCCCTAAAAATGCGGCAGAACGAGTCTTTGGATTTCCAGGGTGGCCCGGGCCAGCAGAATGCCCTCAGAAACAGCTGAGCAACCCAGCGTGGGCGCAGGCAGCGCAACTCATCCAGCCCGTCCCCGCCCTGGGGTTCATCAGGCCCGATCGCGCTGCCCAGAGCGGCGAATCCACTGGCGTCAGACCCTGCTGACGAGCCTGCTGGCATTGCTGTTGCTGCTGCCAGCAGGCTGCGACCGCTTGCCCCATGCCCGCACAGGCGAGTCGCCAGCCCCCCTCCTGAGCCCCCATGGCCCAAGTGGCCGCCTGCAGGAAGTGGCCCCGCCCGTCGCCGTGCAACAGCTTCAGACAGCGCTGGCCGAGCACAACCCGCAGGTCACGATCCTGGCGCCGCGGGATGGGGCCAACCTGCCCAGTGGCCCCGTGACCCTGCGCCTCCAGGTGCGCGACTGGCCTGTGGTCGATGCGGGCGCCCTGGGGCTGGGGCCCCATGTGGTGGTACAGATCGACAATCAGGCGCCCCTGCGCCTGACTCAGTCAGCTGCCATCGCCCCGGACGGACTCCAGATCGACCTGCCGGCCCTGAATCCTGGCAGCCATCGCATCACCGCCTATGCGGCACGGCCCTGGGGAGAAGGAGTGAAAAGCCCAGGGGCCTGGGACCAGATCCGGGTGCACCGGGTGGCCGCCAATCCCCTGGCGATCCCCCAAGCGGGAAGCCCCCAGCTGATCCCGGTCAGTCCGGGGGATCTAGCCGGCCGGCAACCGGTGCTGCTCGACTGGCTGCTGCTCGATGCGCCCCTGCAGGGCCTGCGCGACAACGACGCCAGCTGGCGTCTGCGGGTGACCGTGAATGGTGACAGCTTCCTGGTGGATCAAAACGCGCCCCTGTGGCTCCAGGGATGGCAGACCGGCAGCAACAGTGTGGTGCTGGAACTGGTGGACGGGAGGGGTGAGCCCCTCAACCCTCCGTTCAACACAGTGGTGTCTGAATTCGTGCTGGATGCCGCCGGACCGGGTCCGATCTGGCAGCGCGGCCGGCTGGGCGCCGACGCGCTGGCCCAACTCCTGGGCAACGCGCCCCCAGCCCCAGCGCAACCCGCTATCGAGCCTGAGCCCAAGCCAGCGGAAGAGCCCAAGGCAAGGGAGCCACAGCCTGTGGCCCTGCAAGAACCCGAACCCACCACGGAACCCCCAGGCGCGGAGAACGGCAGCACCGACCCGCAACCCAGCCCAGACCCAAGCCCCGGGGCCACCCCGCAGGCCAACCTGGAGCCCGGTCCTGAAGCCGATCGCGAACCAGAGCTCCTGGTGCCGACCGCTCCCGAAGCTCCGCAACCAGCCACCACCACCGCTCCAGCAGAGTCCGCGGATCCAGAAGAGCCCACGGCCACTGCCCCCGCCACAGCCACTGCCACTGCCACTGCCGCGGAGTCCGAGCCGGTGCTGGTGCCAGAGCCGGCTCAACTTCCGGTTGCAGTTCCAGCACGCAGTCCGGCCAGTTCGCAGCGGATCACACCATCCACCAGTGTGGAAGGCTCAGCGCGCAATCAAGTGAACCCCGACGGCTCCCTGCTCAAGCCCAAGCCCCAGGGGCCCCTGTCCGGTCTGCGTCAGAAGCTGGGCGCGTGACTTCCAATCCCACCAGCGTCACAACGCTCAACGCCAACGGGGCACTCAACCTCGACAGCCCCCCGCGCCCCGCCATCTGGGCGCTGGGCTTCAGTTCGGCCAGCACGCCCCTGCTGGAACGGCTGGTCCAGGCCGACTTGGTCGATGGCCGGGTCGGCCCGGACGACCAGACGCCGCCGCGGGACTGCCTGGTGGACCAGTGGCCCTCAGCCGCTGCGTTTGTGATCGTCGGGGCCTGCGGACTCGTGACCCGCCTGATTGCCCCCCTGCTCACGGACAAGGAAAGTGATCCGGCTGTGGTGGTGGTGGATCCGGAGGGCCGCTTCGTCATTTCCCTGATCGGCGGCCACGCTGCCGGCGCCGATCGGCTCAGCCAGCGGATCGCCGCCAGCCTCGGCGGCCAGGCGGTGCTCACCGGCGCCACTGCCGCCGCGGGACGGCTGAGCCTGGACAGCTTCGGCACTGCCTGGGGCTGGCGCCGGGGGGCAGGCGATTGGAGTGGCTTGATGCACACGGCCGCCAGAGGGCCAGGGCCGATCGAGGTGGAGGCACACCACGGCAGTCGCCGCTGGCTGGAGCTGCCGGCCGCCGCTGGCCTGCAAACGGGCTCCAGCACCGAAGCGCCCCATCCGGCCATGGTGGTGGACATCCACACCGGAGAGGGATGCCGCTGGCACCCCCCCAGTCTCTGGCTGGGTCTTGGCTGTGAGCGTGACACCAGCCTGAGCTTGCTGGAGCGTCTGGTGGATGAAACCCTGGCAGAACTGCTGCTGGCACCCGAAGCCGTGGGCGGACTGGCCAGCATCGACCGCAAGGCCGATGAACCGGCCCTGCTGGCCCTGGCCGCCCAGCGGCAATGGCCCGTTCGCTGGTTCACAGCAGCCAGCCTGGCTGAGGTGCCCGTGCCCAATCCCTCGCCGGCCGTGGCCCAGGAGATGGGCACCGCCAGCGTGGCGGAAGCCGCCGCCCTGCTGGCTGCCGGCCCCGGGGCGCGGCTGCTCCAGGCCAAACGCATCGAGCGCGCCAGCAGCAGTGAGCAGGGTGCCGCCACCCTTGCGGTTGCTCTGGCTCAGAGCCAATGGGCCCCCCAGCGGGGTCAACTGCACCTGGTGGGCAGCGGCCCGGGGAGCCTGGATCTACTCACCGGCGATGCCCGTCGCGCCCTCGCTGATGCCACCGCCTGGGTGGGCTACGGCCTCTACCTCGACCTGCTCGAGCCGCTGCGGCGGCCGGATCAACTGCGCTGTGATGGCCAGCTCACCGAGGAACGCGCCCGCTGCGCCCTGGCCCTGGAGCTGGCGAGCCAGGGGCTGAACGTGGCCCTGGTGTCGTCGGGCGACAGTGGCATCTACGCCATGGCCGGCCTGGCCCTGGAATTGTGGCTGGCCCAACCGGCGGATGGACGCCCCAGCTTCTCCGTCCATCCGGGCATCTCGGCGCTGCAATTGGCCGCCGCGCGGGCCGGGGCCCCGTTGATGCACGACTTCTGCACCATCAGCCTCAGCGATCGACTCACGCCCTGGGCCGTCATCGAGCGACGGCTGCAGGCCGCCGCTGCAGGGGATTTCGTGGTGGCCCTCTACAACCCGAGGTCGCAGGGACGCGACTGGCAACTGGCCCGGGCCCAGGAGCTGCTGCTCCAAGGCCGGCCAGCCACCACCCCGGTGGCCCTTGCCCGGCAGCTGGGGCGGGCCGACGAGGCCGTGAACCTGCACACCCTTGGAGACCTTCCAGTGGAGCAGGTGGACATGCTCACCCTCGTGCTCGTGGGCAACAGCAGCAGCTATGCCCGCGACGGCCGCATGGTGACCCCTCGGGGCTACCCAGGGGCCGAGCTCAGCTGAGGAGAGGGCATGCAAAAAAAATCGGGATGACAGGATTCGAACCTGCGGCCCCTTCGTCCCGAACGAAGTGCGCTACCAAGCTGCGCTACATCCCGATGCAGCGACTTTAGGGGATGGCCACCGCCACCACCCCCTTGATCCCGGTGACTTTCTAAAGTCAGGTCCAGCCCTCCCTTTGGCCCCACCGGCCTGCATTGCGCCGTGCTCAAACCCGACTGGCTGCGCGTCAAGGCTCCCCAGCGGGAACGGATCGGCGAGGTCGCCGACCTGCTTCTCGATCTGAAGCTCAACACGGTCTGCCAGGAGGCGAGCTGCCCCAACATCGGCGAGTGCTTCGCCGGCGGTACGGCCACCTTCTTGATCATGGGGCCGGGCTGCACCCGCGCCTGCCCCTACTGCGACATCGACTTCGACAAGAGTGTGCGCGAGCTCGACCCCACCGAGCCCGAGCGGCTGGGGGAGGCGGTGGCGCGGCTGGGGCTCAAGCACGTGGTGATCACCTCGGTGAACCGCGACGATCTGGCCGATGGCGGCGCCAGCCAGTTCGTGGCCTGCATCGCGGAGGTGCGGGGCCGCTCACCGCTCACCACGATCGAACTGCTGATCCCCGATTTCTGCGGCAACTGGGAGGCCCTGGCCGCCGTGATGGAGGGCGCCCCGGAGGTGCTCAACCACAACATCGAAACCGTGCCGCGGCTCTACAAAAAAGCCCGGCCCCAGGGCATCTATGAGCGCTCCCTGGAGCTACTGCAGCGGGTGCGCGAGGGCTGGCCGCGCACCTACACCAAATCCGGCCTGATGACAGGCCTGGGCGAAACCGACGCCGAGGTGCTGGAGGTGATGGCCGATCTGCGCCGCCATCACGTGGACATCGTGACCATCGGCCAGTACCTCTCCCCCGGCCCCAAGCACCTGGCGGTGGATCGCTTCGTAACCCCCGAGCAATTCGAGGGCTTCCGCTGCCATGGCGAAGAGGCCCTGGGCTTCCTCCAGGTGGTGAGCACGCCCCTCACCCGCAGCAGCTACCACGCCGGTGAGGTGCAACGGCTGATGCGGCAGCACCCCCGCTAAGCCGCTACCGCCTCCCGCTCCGCCAGGCCCACGGTGGCCTTTTCGCTGGGGGGCACCAGCACCTTGAAGCGGGCCTTCCAGCTGCTCCAATCAGCCAGGATCGCCGCGGCCTTGGTGCTGCCGGTGGCTTGCAGATGGGCCTCCAGCAGGGGCTTAAGCAGAGTTTCCTGCTCGGGGGTGGCGAGATCGACGATGGCCACAATCTCAGGGTTCACCCGTTCACGGAGGCCGCCGGTCTCATCGAGGATGAAGGCCACGCCGCCGGTCATGCCCGCCGCCACATTGCGGCCGGTGGAACCCAGCACCACCACCACGCCGCCGGTCATGTATTCGCAGCAGTGGTCCCCGGCGCCTTCCACCACGGTTTTGGCACCGCTGTTGCGCACGGCGAAGCGCTCCCCGGCGCGGCCCAGGGCGAACAGCTCGCCGCCGGTGGCGCCGTAGAGGCAGGTGTTGCCCAGGATCACCTGGCTGCCGGGATCCTGCACGCCGGCGGGGGGCACCACGGTGAGGCGGCCGCCGTTGAGGCCCTTGCCCACGTAATCGTTGGCTTCACCCACCAGGCGCACGTTCATGCCCTGGAGCACGAAGGCCCCGAAGCTCTGGCCGGCGGCGCCTTCAAGAGTGAGATCGAGCTGGCCCTGGAAACCGGTGTTGCCGTGGCGCGCGGCGATTTCACCCGAAAGGCGGGCGCCCACGCTGCGGTCGGTGTTCACGATCGCCAGGGTGCGGGCCACGCGGCCGTGACCCTCAATGGCCGCCATCACCTCGGAGTCGGCCAGCAGCTGGTCTTCCAGGATCGGGCCGTTGCCATGGGCCTCAGCATCGTGCTGCAACCAGGCGCGATCGGCGGCGGCCGGGATCGGATCGATCAGGCAGGAGAGATCGAGGGCCTTGGTTTTGGCCAGCTGCACGGTGCGGGCCTGCAGCAGCTCGGTGCGGCCGATCAGGTCTTCGAGGCGGGCCACGCCGAGCACGCTCAGCAGCTGGCGCACCTCCTCGGCCACGAACAGGAAGAAGTTCACCACGTGCTCGGGCACACCGGGGAAGCGCTTGCGGAGGTTCTCCTTCTGGGTGGCAACCCCCACCGGGCAGTTGTTGGTGTGGCAGACGCGGGCCATGATGCAGCCCTCGGCGATCATCGCCACCGAGCCGAAGCCATATTCCTCCGCGCCCAGCAGGGCAGCGATGAGGACGTCCCAACCGGTTTTGAGGCCGCCATCGGCGCGCAGCAGCACCCGATCGCGCAGGCCGTTCTCGAGCAGGGCCCGATGCACCTCCGTGAGGCCCAGCTCCCAGGGGCTGCCGGCATGCTTGATCGAGCTCAGCGGTGAGGCGCCGGTGCCGCCGTCGTGGCCGGAGATCTGAATCACATCAGCGTTGGCCTTGGCCACACCGGCGGCGATGGTGCCGATGCCGATCTCAGCCACCAGCTTCACGCTCACCTTGGCGGCGGGATGCACCTGGTGCAGGTCGTGGATCAGCTGGGCCAGATCTTCAATGGAATAGATGTCGTGGTGGGGCGGCGGCGAAATCAGGGCCACGCCGGCCTTGCTGTTGCGCAGCCAGGCGATGTAGGGATCCACCTTGGGGCCAGGCAGCTGGCCGCCCTCGCCGGGCTTGGCGCCCTGGGCCACCTTGATCTCCAGCTGCCGGCCGCTGCGCAGGTATTCGGGGGTCACGCCGAAACGACCCGAGGCGATCTGCTTGATCGCCGAGCAGGCGGTGTCGCCGTTGCGCAGCCCGTTGAGGGTGGGGAGAGTGGGCGAGTGGCCGGAGGCATCCACATCGCTGAGCATGCCGAAGCGGGCCGGATCCTCACCGCCCTCGCCGCTGTTGCTCTTTCCGCCGATGCGGTTCATGGCGATGGCCAGCACCTCGTGGGCCTCGCGCGAGAGGGCCCCCAGGCTCATGCCACCGGTACAGAAGCGGCTGCAGATGCTCTCCACGCTCTCCACCTGCTCGATCGGCAGGGGAGCGGGAGCGGGCCTGAGCTCCAGCAGGTCACGCAGGGCTGTGACCGGGCGGTTTTCCAGCAGCGTCTTGTAGGTGGAGAAGTGGTCGTAGCCGGGGCCCGCCTTGACGGCCGCATGCAGGGCCTTGGCCATCTCCGGGCTGTTGAGGTGGTACTCGCCGCCGGTGCGGTACTGCACAAAGCCCATGAACTCGAGCTTGGTGCGGTTCAGCTCGGGGAAGGCCTTGGCGTGGAAGCTCAGGGTTTCGCTGGCCAGTTCGGCCAGGCTCAGACCCGCCACCCGGCTGGTGGTGCCCTTGAAGGCCAGCTCGATCAGATCGGCACCGAGGCCGATCGCCTCGAAGATCTGGGCGCCGTGGTAGCTGGCCAGCAGCGAGATGCCGATCTTGGAGAGGATCTTGCGGAGGCCATCTTCCAGAGCCTTACGCACGTTCGCCTGGGCCTGGTCGGGCGTGAGGGCCGGCAACTTGCCGGTTTCGATCAATTTCTGCACGCGGGGGTGTGCCAGCCAGTGGCGGGTGGTTTCCCAGGTGAGCCAGGGGCATACGGCGCTGGCGCCGTAGCCGATCAAGCAAGCCAGGTGATGGGTGCTCCAGCACTGGGCCGTGTCCACCACGAGGGAGGCCTGCAGCCGCAGCCCCAGATTGAGCAGGTGGTGGTGCACCGCACCCACCGCCAGAAGCGGCGGGATGGTGGTGGTGGTGGCCGTGATTCCACCACTGGAACCGTAGCGATCACTGAGCACCAGGATCTGGCTGCCGCCGCGCACGGCCGCCTCGGCCTCCGCCTTGAGGCGCTCCACCCCGGCCGCCAGGCCCCCAGGCCCATCGGTGATCGGCATCAAGGTGGAAAGCGTGGTGGTGGGAAGGCCCCGCTGGGCCACCGCCGCCAGCTCCGCCTCATTGAGGATGGGGCTGGCCAGATGCAGCACCGCCGCCGAGGCGGCCTCGGGCTTCAGGGGCGAACCCCGCTTGCCCAGGTGCATCTCCAGGCTCATCACCAACTTTTCCCGCAGCGGATCGATCGGCGGGTTGGTGACCTGGGCGAAGCGCTGCTTGAAGTAGTCGTAGAGCAGGTGCGGCTTATCGGAGAGCACCGCCAGGGGGATGTCGTCGCCCATGCAATAGGTGGGCTCCTTGGCCGCGCCGGCCATGTCCTCGATCACCAGCTCGAAGTCTTCGGCGGTGAAACCAAAGGCCGTCTGCTGCTGCAGCAGCTCGAGATCGCCCAGCTGGCGCTCCTGCGTCCAGGGCTGGGGGTCCAGGCTGCGGCGATGCTCCGCCAGCCAGGCGCCGTAGGGGTGGCGGGCGGCCACTTCCTGCTTCACGTCCCAGTTGCGCAGCAGGCGGCCCTGCTCCAGATCCACCGCCAGCATCTGGCCAGGACCCAGGCGGCCCTTTTCGATGATGCGGCTCTCGTCGAGCTCCACCACGCCGGTTTCGCTGCCCATCACCACGAAGCCGTCGCTGGTGATGCAGTAACGGGCGGGACGCAGGCCGTTGCGATCGAGGGTGGCACCGACGCTGCGGCCATCGGCGAACACCAGCAGGGCCGGACCATCCCAGGGCTCCTGGGTGCAAGCGGAGTACTCGTAGAACGACTGGATCTCCGGCTTGCCCGCCAGCTCGGGCTGGTCACGGAAGGCCTCGGGAACCAGGGTGAGCAGGCTCTCGGTGATCGGCCGGCCGCTGCGCACCAGCAGCTCCAGGGTGGCGTCGAGGTTGGCCGAATCACTGAAGGCGGCATTCACCACGGGCTTGAGGTCGCCGGCGGCCTCTCCCCACACCGCATCGAGGCTGGCCTCCGAGGCCCGAGCCCAGTTGAGATTGCCCAGCAGGGTGTTGATCTCACCGTTGTGGCCCAGCAGCCGCATCGGCTGGGCCAGGGGCCAGCGGGGCAGGGTATTGGTGCTGAAACGGCGGTGATACACCGCAAAGCTCACGGCGAAGCGCGCGTCGCGGAGATCGCCATAGAAGGCGGCGAGCACTTCGGAACGCACCATGCCCTTGTACACAACCGTGCGGCTGCTGAGGGAGGCGAAATAGAGGTCGCCCGGACCAGGGCCCCAGGCCTCGCGGGCGCGGTCGCCGCAGCGGCGGCGCAGACGGAACAGCAGGGCTTCCAACGCATCGCCGTCTTCATCAGCGCCCAGCAGCCACTGCTCAATGGCAGGTGCCGTGCCCAGGGCCAGGGGGCCCAGCACCGCAGGGTTGAGCGGCACCGCACGCCAACCCAGGCTGCGGAACCCCAGCTTGGTGGCTTCTTCGGCGCAGAAGCCCTTGGCCTGCTCGCGCTTGGCGGCGTCGGCCGGCAGGAACACCATGCCCAGGCCGCGGGCGCTGCCGCTGGCGGCTGCGGCCTCAGGCCACACGACTTCCAAGTAGCTCCAGGGGATTCCGCAGAGCACCCCGGCTCCATCGCCGGAATCGCCATCGCCGCCGCAGCCGCCGCGGTGCTCCATGCAGTCGAGGCCACGCAGGGCCTGCTGCAGCACCCAATGGCTGGCTTCCCCCTTGAGGCTGGCCAGGAAGCCCACGCCGCAGGCGTCCTTTTCGCCCGCGACCGCCGCCGGTGCGGGGCTGTCGCAATGGGGCCAAACGGGGCGAGAGGAGCGAGGCATAACCCGAAACGATCCGGCTGTTGATCTGACAGATCAGCGCTGCAGCACACCGGGAGGTGCCTGCAACAGCAGAACGTCCGATCCTAGGGATGTGTACTCCCTGTCCCGGGTACCCCATCCGCCAAGAGGGCTAGCGTTCACCCCTGACGGCTGGGTTGGCCATGGCTTCCGCGGCTTCGCTGGCTCCCTGGCTGCTGGTTCTGCTGCTGCCGGCGGCCGGCCGGGCCATCCCCCTTGCGGTGCCACCGCCACCCCCGCCACCGCCAGCCACACTCCAGGCCAGGCCTGCGGCTCCGGCCCTGACCCCAGGCGCCAACCATGCCACCCGCAGCGGAACAGGCCTGGAGCGCCAGGGCAGCAGCCTCCGCATCAACGGCCGCCCCCAGACAGCCCGTTGGCTTTGGGTTGGATCATCCGGCGATCGCCCCACGCAGCTCTGGATTCCGCTGGAGGTTCTCGACAACCAGCTGGGGGTCACCAGCCGCAGCCGCAGCGACGGATCCCTCGATCTGGAGTGGTTCGGCCAGAGGTTGCAGGTGCCTGCCGGCGCCCAGCGCAGCCTCGACGACGAGGTGGCGATCGACGTGAGCCCCTTGTTGCGTGCCCTCGGGGTGGACATGCGTCAGGAGGGCAACCTGCTCAGCCTCGAGCTGGCACGACCTCAGCTTCTGCAGGTGCGCAGCTCGAGCCCGGGGACCATCCGACGCGTCGTCCTCGACCTGAGTGGTCCGGCCGTCCTGGAAGGCGACGCCGACGGGCTGAGGGTCGATCTCACCAGCCGCAGCGACCAGCAGGTCCAACTGCAGGGCCTCGGCCTGCTGGGTCAGCAGGCGCCCGCAGGCCTGACCCTCAAACCCGCCAGGGGCAAGCTGAGCCGTGTGTTCAGCCTGGGGGATCCGGCCCGGGTGGTGATCGAGTGGCCGATCGAGGCCACCAGCGCCTCAACCAGCCCCACCCCTCCGATGGATCCACGCCTGCAGGCCCTGCTCGGCAAGGAGGTGCAGTGGGATCGGCTGATTCGCCAGGGGGTGCGCATCAATGCCGTACGCATCGATCCCCGCACGGCCTCCCTGCAGCTGCGGCCCCTGGCCAGGCCCGGTGGGATGGAAGGGCTCAGTTCACTGGTGCAGCTCGCCAACCAGCAGCAGGCCTGGGTGGCGATCAACGGCGGCTACTTCAACCGGGTGCGGCGCCTGCCCCTCGGTGCCCTGAAGGAGAGCGGACGCTGGCTGTCCGGACCGATCCTGAACCGGGGCGTGGCGGCCTGGAGCGAGCGCAACCTGCCCCAGTTCGGTCGGCTGCAGTTGAGCGAATGGATCGTGGGCCCGGACGGCATGCGACTGCCGGTCGCGGTGGTGAACAGCGGCTATGTGCAGCGCGGCATCAGCCGCTACACCGCCGACTGGGGGGCCAGCTACAGGGCTCTGAGCGGCACGGAAACGGGCCTGCTGATCCGGGCGGGCAGCGTGCAACAACGGTTCGGGCCCGCCGAGCTGGATGCCGGCGTGCCCCTGCGAGGGGATGACCTGCTGCTGGTGGCTCGCGGCGGGTCGGACCTGCCCTGGCGGCCTGGCGAGCGACTCCAGCTCGAGAGCCGCCCCAGCAACGACTTGGGCCTCGCGCCCTATGTGATCGGGGGCGGCCCCTTGCTGCTGCAGGGGGGGCGCATCGTGCTCAACGGCGCCGCCGAGAACTTCAGCAGCTCCTTTCTCAGCCAAGGGGCACCGCGCACCGTGCTGGCCAGCGACGACCGGCAGGTGTGGTTGATCACCCTGGAGGGCACCCACGACAGCGGACCTTCGCTGGGAGAAACGGCCGTCCTGTTGCAGCAACTGGGACTGCGCCATGCCCTCAACCTCGACGGCGGCAGCTCCACCGGCCTGGTGCTGGGAGGCTCGCTGCAGGTGAAAGGGCGGGGCGTGGCCGGCTCGGTGCACAACGGCGTGGGGCTGGTGCCCTGAAACGACGGCGGGGAGGGTGAGTGCTGCCAAAGTGGAGAGCCGAACGCTGTCCGAGCCCACCATGCCCAAGGGGCACAGCCTGCGCGTGACCGCTGCCGCCGCGGCTGAGCTGGGGCGGCAGGCCGCCGTGGCCGGGACCCCCGGGATGATGCACCTCGACCTGATGGCGGGCGGCTGTGAGCGCTGGGCCATCCGGCTGCGACCCGGCCATCTGGCGGGAACGCCGATCGCGCGCGCCGATGGCATCACCCTCTACGCCCCGGCGGAACAGCTCGAGCTGCTCACCGGACTGAGCCTCGACTATCGCGGCGACATCAGTGGGGGTGGCTTTTTGATGCGCCCCGGCGAGGGGGTGGTGAGCTGCGCCTGCGGCGCCGCATTCAGCCGCCCTGCGGCTGGCCGACAGGCGACCCAGTAAGGTGACGGATTGTCGAAATCGGTCGGACGTCCGACCAGTGTTCTCCGACCAGATCCCGGCCTTCGATGCCCACCATTCAACAGCTGATCCGTACTGAGCGCCAGAGTCTTTCCCGGAAGACGAAGTCGCCTGCCCTGCGCGCCTGCCCCGAGCGCCGTGGTGTCTGCACCCGCGTGTACACCTCCACTCC
Organism: Cyanobium sp.; assembly: GCA_044371095.1. Classification (GTDB taxonomy): domain Bacteria; phylum Cyanobacteriota; class Cyanobacteriia; order PCC-6307; family Cyanobiaceae; genus Cyanobium_A. The sequence goes on along the minus strand of JBILUH010000024.1, from coordinate 19,066 downwards.
GAAGAAGCCGAACTCGGCCCTTCGCAAAGTGGCTCGGGTGCGCCTCACCTCCGGTTTTGAGGTGACCGCCTATATCCCCGGCATCGGCCACAACCTCCAGGAGCACTCTGTGGTGCTGATTCGTGGGGGCCGCGTCAAGGATCTGCCCGGTGTGCGCTACCACATCATCCGGGGCACCCTGGACACGGCTGGCGTGAAGGATCGCCGCCAGTCCCGCTCCAAATACGGCGCCAAGACGCCGAAAGGCTGAGTTGACGCCGATCAGTCGGTCGACCCGCTGAATCGCTGCCAACTGCATACCGGGCTCCCACCTGGGTCCCTGGTCCATTTCTCCCCCTTCGTCCTCCCCGCTCCGGTCGACCATGTCTCGCCGCAATGCCGCCGAGAAGCGCCCCGTGCTTCCCGACCCCCAGTTCAACAGCCGCTTGGCCTCGATGATCGTGGCCCGGCTGATGAAACACGGCAAAAAATCCACCGCCCAACGCATCCTTTCAGATGCGTTTTCGCTGATCAACGAGCGCACCGGCTCCGATCCGCTCGAACTGTTCGAAACCGCCGTGCGCAACGCGACCCCCCTTGTGGAAGTACGGGCACGCCGTGTGGGTGGTGCCACCTATCAGGTGCCAATGGAAGTGCGCCAGGAGCGGGGCACCGCCATGGCCCTGCGCTGGCTGGTCAACTTCTCCAGGGCCCGCAATGGCCGCAGCATGGCCCAGAAACTGGCCGGCGAACTGATGGACGCGGCCAACGAGGCCGGCAGTGCGGTTCGCAAGCGGGAGGAAACCCACAAGATGGCCGAAGCCAACAAGGCTTTCGCCCACTACCGCTACTGATTTCCCTCAGCTGCCCTTTCAGCGGCTGAAGCCCCGGGCGACTTCAGCCCCTGCAGACCCGGTCTGTAGAGTGACGCCCTTGTTTTGTAGACCTCTCGGAGACATCCCCCGTGGCCCGCGCCTTTCCACTGGAACGCGTCAGAAATATTGGTATCGCCGCCCACATCGATGCGGGCAAGACCACCACGACCGAACGGATTCTGTTCTATTCGGGTGTGGTGCACAAAATGGGCGAGGTGCACGACGGCGCCGCTGTCACCGACTGGATGGAGCAGGAGCGCGAGCGCGGCATCACCATCACCGCAGCGGCCATTTCCACCAGCTGGAAAGACAACCGCATCAACATCATCGACACCCCTGGACACGTCGACTTCACCATTGAGGTCGAGCGCTCCATGCGGGTGCTGGATGGCGTGGTTGCCGTGTTCTGTGCGGTCGGTGGCGTCCAGCCCCAGTCAGAGACCGTCTGGCGCCAGGCTGATCGCTACAACGTGCCGCGGATCGTGTTCGTCAACAAGATGGACCGGACCGGCGCCAATTTCCTGAAGGTCTACGAGCAGATCAAAGATCGCCTCAAGGCCAATGCAGCACCGATCCAGTTGCCTATCGGTGCAGAGGGGGAGCTGAAAGGGATCATCGACTTGGTGCGGAACAAAGCGATCATCTACACCAATGATCTGGGCACGGACATCATCGAAGGGGAGATCCCCGACGACATGAAGGAAGAGGCAGCGAAATGGCGCCTCAAACTGATGGAATCAGTCGCCGAATCCGACGAGGACCTGATCGATCCATTCCTTGAGAATGGGGAGCTCACCGAAGAGCAGTTGATCAAGGGCATCCGCAAGGCCACCATTCACAACGGCATGGTGCCGATGGTGTGCGGCTCCGCCTTTAAAAATAAAGGTGTCCAACTGGTGCTGGACGCCGTCGTTGATTATCTTCCCGCTCCTGTCGACGTGCCGCCGATCACCGGTCTGCTGCCCGATGGCACCGAATCAAGCCGCCCCTGCGACGACAGCGCCCCCTTCAGCGCCCTGGCGTTCAAGGTGATGGCTGACCCATACGGCAAGCTCACCTTTGTGCGGATGTACTCCGGCGTGCTCAACAAGGGCAGCTATGTTCTGAACTCCACCAAGGACAAGAAAGAGCGCATCTCCCGCTTGATTCTGCTCAAAGCTGACGATCGGGAGGAGGTGGACGAGCTGCGCGCCGGTGACCTGGGTGCGGTGCTTGGCCTCAAGGACACCACCACCGGAGACACCCTCTGCGTTGACTCGGATCCGATCATCCTGGAATCCCTGTACATCCCCGAGCCGGTGATCTCGGTGGCTGTTGAGCCGAAGACCAAGGGCGACATGGAAAAGCTTTCCAAGGCGCTCCAGTCCCTGTCGGAGGAAGACCCCACCTTCCGAGTGTCCACCGATCCGGAAACCAGCCAGACGGTGATTGCCGGCATGGGTGAACTCCACCTAGAGATCCTGGTGGACCGGATGCTGCGTGAGTTCAAGGTGGAAGCCAACATCGGCGCCCCCCAGGTGTCGTATCGCGAAACCATTCGCACCAGCTCCAAAGGCGAAGGCAAATTTGCTCGCCAAACGGGTGGCAAGGGCCAGTACGGCCACGTGGTGATCGAGATGGAACCCGGCGAGCCGGGTTCCGGGTTCGAATTCGTCAACAAGATCGTTGGCGGCATCGTTCCCAAGGAGTACATCGGCCCCGCCGAAGCCGGCATGAAGGAGACCTGCCAATCCGGTGTGATTGCTGGTTTCCCCATGATCGACGTCAGGGCGACCATGGTCGACGGCTCCTATCACGACGTTGACTCTTCGGAGATGGCGTTTAAAATCGCCGGATCCATGGCCTTCAAAGACGCTGTCAAGAAGTGCAACCCTGTACTTCTTGAACCGATGATGAAGGTGGAAGTCGAGATCCCCGAGGATTTCCTCGGATCGGTCATCGGCGACCTTTCATCCCGTCGCGGCCAGGTCGAAGGGCAGTCCATTGACAATGGGCAGTCCAAGGTCCAGACGAAAGTGCCCCTGGCCGAAATGTTCGGCTATGCCACCCAGCTCCGATCCATGACCCAGGGTCGGGGTATTTTCTCGATGGAATTCAGCCATTACGAGGAAGTTCCTCGCAATGTGGCTGAGGCCATCATTTCCAAGAATCAGGGCAATTCCTGATCTCTCCTTTACCCATTAACCCCCCGATTCTTTCCACTCATGGCACGCGAGAAGTTCGAAAGGAACAAGCCCCACGTCAACATCGGCACCATTGGCCACGTTGACCACGGCAAAACCACCCTGACGGCCGCCATCACCAACGTGCTGGCTTCCCTAGGCATGGCCCAGGCCCAGGCCTACGACCAAATCGACGGTGCTCCTGAAGAGAAAGAGCGGGGCATCACGATCAACACCGCCCACGTCGAGTACGAGACCGAGAACCGCCACTACGCCCACGTCGACTGCCCCGGTCACGCGGACTACGTGAAGAACATGATCACCGGTGCCGCCCAGATGGACGGCGCCATCCTGGTGGTAGCTGCCACCGATGGCCCCATGGCCCAGACCAAGGAGCACATCCTCCTGGCCAAGCAGGTGGGGGTTCCTGCTCTGGTGGTGTTCCTCAACAAGAAGGACATGGTCGACGACGAGGAGATCCTCGAGCTCGTCGAACTCGAGATGCGTGAACTGCTCAGCAGCTACGACTTCCCTGGCGATGACATTCCCGTGGTGGCCGGTTCGGCCTTGAAAGCTCTGGAATACATCCAGGCTGGCAACAAAGCTGAGCGTGGCGTCGACGAGTGGGTCGACAAGATCCTCGATCTGATGGATGCGGTCGACGAGTCGATCCCCGAGCCCGAGCGCGAAATCGACAAGCCTTTCCTGATGGCCGTCGAAGACGTGTTCTCGATCACCGGTCGTGGCACCGTGGCCACCGGCCGTATCGAGCGCGGCAAGGTGAAGGTCGGTGAGACCGTGCAAATCGTGGGCATTAAGGACACCCGCGAAACCACCGTCACCGGCGTGGAAATGTTCCGCAAGCTTCTCGACGAAGGCATGGCCGGCGACAACGTGGGTCTGCTCCTCCGCGGTGTGCAGAAGGAAGACATCGAGCGCGGCATGGTGCTGGTGAAGCCCAACTCCATCAAGCCCCACACCAAGTTCGAGGGTGAGGTGTACGTGCTGAAGAAGGAAGAAGGTGGCCGTCACACCCCCTTCTTCGCTGGCTATCGCCCGCAGTTCTACATCCGTACCACCGACGTGACCGGCCAGATCACGGCCTTCACCTCCGATGACGGAGCCAACGTGGAAATGGTGATGCCCGGTGACCGCATCAAAATGACCGGCGAGCTGATCTGCCCGGTGGCCATCGAGCAGGGCATGCGCTTCGCCATCCGCGAAGGCGGCCGCACCATCGGTGCCGGCGTGGTTTCCAAGATCATCGAATGAACCTGAGGTAAGTTCACGGGGGTGAGTCCTTTGGGCTCACCCCTTCCCAGCACCTCGACAATCCAGCTCCATCAGCCACCCGGGCATCCCGCCCAGGGGCTTCCTGACGCCCGATCTGACATGTCCACCGCCATTGCTCAGCAGAAGATCCGCATCCGCCTGAAGGCGTTTGATCGCCGCATGCTGGATCTCTCCTGCGAAAAAATCATCGAAACCGCCGATCACACCGCTGCCACGGCCATCGGCCCCATCCCCCTTCCCACCAAGCGCAAGATCTACTGCGTGTTGCGCTCTCCACACGTCGACAAGGACTCGCGCGAGCACTTCGAAACCCGCACCCACCGGCGCATCATCGACATCTACAGCCCCTCGGCGAAAACGATCGACGCCCTGATGAAGCTCGACCTCCCCAGCGGCGTCGACATCGAAGTCAAGCTCTGATCCGAGCATCAGGATCCGTCCCCTGAATCCTTGCCTCTGTCACGCCGGCGCGTGGCGGGGGCATTTTTTCTAGAATGGAAACGCATCTCCTGATCAAGCCATGGGTGAACTGGCCGTACGGGAGCTGCCACTGTTTCCGCTACCGGACGTGGTGCTCTTCCCTCAGGAAGTGCTGCCGCTGCACATTTTTGAGCCCCGTTACCGGATGCTGCTGCGCACGGTGATGGCCGGCGACCAGCGTTTCGGGGTGGTGCGTTGGGATCCCCAGACTCAGACCATGGCGGATGTGGGCTGCTGTGCCGAAGTCCTGCACTGTCAAACCCAGGATGACGACCGCAGCAACATCGTGACCATGGGTCAGCAACGCTTCCGCGTGCTTGACATCGTGCGCGAGGCGCCCTTCCGGGTGGGTCTGGTGAGCTGGATTGAAGATGAGCCGGAAGCCGGCCCTGCCGAGCTGGATGCACTGGCCGGCGAAGTCGGCCAGGCCCTGCGCGACGTGGTGGAGCTCACAGGCAAGCTGATCGGCAAGCCAGCCAGCCTGCCCAGCGACCTGCCCGAACTCCCGCGGGAGCTGTCATTCTGGATCGGCGCCCACTTGGGTGGCCCCGTGGCCGACCACCAGCAGGCTCTCCTGGAAATCACCGACACCGGCGAGCGGCTGCGGCAGGAATACGACCTTCTTGACCAGACCCGCCGGCAACTGGCGGCCCGCACCGTGCTCAAGGACACGTTCCAGCCCCAGTAATCCAGCTCCTGTAAGCGGCTTCATGACCCTCCTCAGCTGGCCTCTGGCCGCCACCATCGCGGCTGGAGCCCTCCTTGCCGCGGCTATCGCCGTGACCGGCGGCTTCTGGCTGCAGCGTCGGCGCCGCTACGAATCCAGCGCCAGCGTGGCCGACGCCTACGACCGCTGGACCAATGACCAGCTGCTGGAACGCCTCTGGGGCGACCACATCCACCTGGGCTACTACCGCGACTCTGGGCGCGCCCTACGCCGACACCAGGACTTCCGGGCTGCAAAGGAAACCTTCGTACATGAATTGGTGCGCTGGAGCGGCCTCGACAGGCTGCCCGCTGGGTCGACGGTGCTCGATGTGGGCTGTGGCATCGGCGGCAGCGCCCGCATCCTGGCCCGCGACTACGGCTTGCAGGTGTTAGGCATCAGCATCAGCCCAGCCCAGATCACACGGGCCAGGGCGCTCACGCCAACAGGCCTGAGTTGTCGCTTCGCGGTGATGGATGCCCTCGCCCTGGAGGTCGGCGACGCCAGCGTTGACGCGGTGTGGAGCGTGGAAGCCTGTCCTCACATGCCCGACAAACAGCGCTATGCCGATGAGCTGCTGCGGGTGCTCAAGCCGGGCGGCCTGCTGGCCGTAGCCGACTGGAACCGGCGCGATCCGACCGATGGCGCCATGACCCGCCAGGAGCGATGGGTGATGCGCCAGCTGCTCGAGCAGTGGGCCCATCCCGAATTCGCCAGCATCCGCGGCCTCCGCCAGCACCTCGAGCAGAGCCGCTACTCCGTCGGCATGGCTGTGGCCACCGATGACTGGACCAGGGCCACCCTGCCCTCCTGGATTGACTCCATTGCCGAAGGGGTGCGCCGGCCTGGAGCCATCTTCGGGCTGGGGCCTGGAGCCGTGGTGCAGGGCCTGCGGGAAACCCCCACGATCCTGCTGATGCATTGGGCTTTTGCCACCGGGTTGATGCAGTTCGGCGTGTTCCGCGGGCGCAAGCCCGCGCCGCAGTGAGTGGAGATCAGGCCAGGTTGGTGATCGGGTAGGCACCGAAGAGAGCCAGGTGTTCACAGAGCGGTCCCAACTCGGCCAGGGCCGCCTCAAGGGGGGTAGCGCCCTCGGGCAGTTCCAGGTCGACAAAAAAGATGTATTCACCCATCTCCCGCTTGGACGGCCGCGATTCGATCCGGCTCATGTTCAAGCCGCGGTGGGCAAAGCAGCCGAGCGCTTTCAGCAAGGCCCCCGGCTCGTTGGAGTGGAGCGAGAAGGCGAGGCTGGCCATCGGCCCTTCAGAAGCGCGCGCCCCACGGCGCAGCAGCAGGAAGCGGGTGCAGTTGCCGGGGACGTCGTTGATCGGATAGGCCAGCTCCCGCAGGCCATGCTCCGCAGCGGCCTGCCGTGAGGCGATCGCCGCCCGGAAGCGGCTGCCCGCCACCATGCGGGCGGCTTCGGCGGTGGAACTGGTGGGCAGCTGCAGGGCCTGGGGCAAATGCTCAGAAAGCCATTGGCTGCACTGGGCGAGGGCCTGGGGGTGAGAAAGCACCTCACTGACCCCCTCGATCGGACCACTGCCCAGCAGCGCGTGGCGGATCGGCAGCACCAGGGCCCTGGCCACCGAGAGATCCGCATGCTCCCAGAGCGCATCCAGGCAGGCAGTCACGCCTCCCTCCACCGAGTTTTCCACCGGGACCACCGCGGCGTCACAGGTTCCCTGGGCCAGGGCCTGCACCACGGCCCGGATGCCGAGTTGGGGCACCAGCTCGGGATTGGCGATGCCCTCGAGCTCAGCCAGCCGCCGGGTTGCCTGCTCGCCGTAGGTGCCGGCCGGGCCAAGGAAGGCAAAACGCATCGTTTCCAGAAACCAAGGAAGGCCCCCGACGGAGGGCCGATAGGATCATGCCGCGCCGGCCCAGAGGCCATGCCCCTGGCCTTCAGCGCCAGTCAGCAACTACAGCTCGACGTGAGCGTCCAGCCCGAACGGCTGGCCTCCTATCTGCAGGATCAGGATCGGGTGGTGAAAGCCCTGCTCGACCCCAGCCAGCTCGAGCCCCTCGGGCCCGGTCGCTACCGCTACGCGGTCACCCACCTGCAGGTGTTTCAACTGCAGATTCAGCCGCTGGTGGACCTGCGCACCAGCCTGGAACCAGGGCGGATCGTGCTGGAAGCCACCGATTGCGAACTGGAAGGACTGGGGCTGGTGGATGATTTCCAGCTCACCCTGGGCTCCTGGCTGGCGGCAGGGGCCCGGGGGCTGGAAGGCGAAGCCACGCTGGCAGTGGAGGTGAGCCAACCGCCCCTGCTGAAACTGATCCCGGCCAGAGTGCTGGAAGCCACGGGCCGTTCGCTGCTGGCGGGCATCCTGCTGGGCATCAAGGGCCGGGTGGGCCAGCAGCTGCTCAGCGACTTTCAGGACTGGTGCCAGGAGCACGGAGAGCCAGCCGACCGAGGAAGCTGAGACGGTGCAGGGGTGTTGGCCCCCATTGCTCAAGCGCCGCACGGTGCTGGGCCGTGCCATAACCCACATGACGCTCCAGTCCGTAGCCGGCATAGCGCGGCGCCAGAGCGATGATCAGGGCGTCGCGGGCCTGCTTGGCCAGCACGCTGGCGGCCGCAATTGCCAGGCAGTGGCTGTCGCCGCGCACCAGAGTGCAATGCTCGCCACTCCAGCCCCGCAGGGGCAACACACCATCGACGAGCACCAAGGCAGGCGAAGCGGGCAGCTTCTGCAGGGCTCGGTGCATGGCCCGCTCGGTCGCCAGCCGGATGCCATGGCGATCGATCTCCGACGCCGACGCCTGGCCGAGGGCCCAGGCCGCAGCCCACTGCTCAATGGCCGGCACCAGCGCCGCACGGCGACGGGCGGTGAGCTTCTTGCTGTCGGTGAGACCCAACTTGACCAAAGGGTCGAGGGCGACGGCGGGCAGCACCACGGCAGCGGCAAACACCGGGCCAAACAGGCAACCGCGACCCACCTCATCCACCCCGGCACACTGAGCCGGATCCCGGCCTTGCCAGGGATCCGGCAAGCCCAACTCAGCTGGAGGCTGAGGAGCGGCGGCGGCGGCGGCGGGGCTCGCCCGCGTCATCCACCTCCGGCTCCACAACTGCCACGGCAGCGGAGGCTGCAACCGAGCTGCGGGTGCGACCCCGGCGAGCCGGAACCTCCACCTCCGGCGGGGCAATGCTGGCGGTGGTGGGAACCGACACCGTCACGACTGTTTCCGGTTCGCTGAGTTCAGGCAGCGGCGTGATCTCGACTGGAGCCGGAGCAGCGGGTACCGACATGCTCAGCTGCTGCCCATAGTCCGAGGCTGCGGCTTCAACCGGCTGGGAGTCAGGCGCCGTGGAACCACCACCCCGACCACCCCGGCCCCGCCGGCGACGAGACCCGGTAGCCGCCAACTGCTGGCGGGCCTCCTCCAACACCGCGTCTGCATCCACACCTGGACGCACCACCCGCACGACGACGTTGTCGCCGCTGGGGGGCTGCTCCAGCAGCAGGGCGGGATTGAGGCCCATCCAGCCAAACACCAATTCCTGGTCGGCGTCCATCGGCACCGCCACCAGCTCATGGTCGAAGCGGCGGGGCGCCGGCTCCGTGCTGGCAGCGCCACTGACCCGCGGGGCCTCAACGGCCACAGGGGTGTCAAAGCCCTCCGCCACGCTGGTGGATTCCAGCAACTCGCCGCCGCCACGACCACCCCGACCACCCCGACGCCGGCGGCCGGATCCCGCCTCGGGGGTGCCGGGACTGAGCACCTCAGCCCGGGCCGACGCTGCTGAGCGCACCAGGCCGGTGAGGGTCGCCAAGGGCTGGAGGGTGTCCTTGCCGGGCAACACGGCCACATGGCCCAGACCACCACAGCTGGGGCAGGCTCGACCGAACAGCTCGTAGATGTTCTGGCCCTGGCGCTTGCGGGTGAGTTCCACCAGACCGAGCTCAGTGAGCTGGGCGATCTGGGGACGGGCAGCGTCGTCGCGCACAGCCTGGGTGAAGTGCTCAAGGAGCTGCAGCTGATCCCGGCGCGACTCCATGTCGATGAAGTCGATGATCACCACGCCACCGATGTTGCGGAGCTTCAGCTGGCGGGCGATCTCGACGGCCGCCTCACAGTTGGTCCAGAGCACCGTCTCGCGGGAATTGGCCGAGCGCGTGAACGAACCGGAGTTGACATCGATGACGGTGAGTGCCTCGGTTGGCTCGACGATGATGTAGCCACCGGAGGGCAGATCCACCCGCGGCTTGAGGGCATCGCGAATGGCGGCGTTGACCTTGAAGTGTTCAAGGATCTCGGAGGAGTCGGTGTGGGCCTCCACCAACACGTTGGTGTGGTCGGAGCCGAGGAAAGCATTAGCCCGGGCGACCGCTTCAGGGGTGTCCACCACGACCCGCACCAACTCCGGGCTGTAGAGATCGCGCAACACGCGATGCACGAAGTCTTCGTCGCGGTTGAGCAGCACCGGTGGGCTGGCACTCTCGGCGGCGGTCTGGATGCCCTCCCACTGCCGCAGCAGGGTTTCAAGGTCGTCGATCAGCAGCTCTTCACTGACACCTTCGGCTTCGGTGCGGATCAGCAGACCCGCCCCGGGGGGCTTGATCAGCACCCCGAGGGCGCGCAGTCGGTTGCGTTCGTTTTCGCCATTGATGCGGCGGGAGATGTTGACGCCCTGGCCGTGGGGCTGGAGCACCAGGAAGCGCCCGGGCAGGGCGAGGTTGCCGGTGAGCCGGGGACCCTTGGTACCCGTGGGCTCCTTCATCACCTGCACCAGCACCTTCTGGCGGGGCTCCAGCAGCTCGGTGATCCCGGCAGCACCCTTGCGCAGTCGCAGTGGGCCTAGATCCGTGACGTGAATGAAACCATTTTTCTCGCTTTCGCCGATGTTGACGAAGGCAGCATCGATACCAGGCAGCACGTTTTCAACGGTGCCGAGGTAGACATCTCCGATCTGATAGCGGCCCTGGGCCACCACCAGTTCATCAACACGTTCGTCGTTGAGAACTGCGGCGATCCGCAGTTGCTCGGCAATGACGATCTGCTGGGGCATGGGAATGAGATGGGGCCCGACGGGCCCGGCCAGGGGAGAAAGCAGTGGAAGGATCTGGCTTGAGCAGATCTGAGCTGAGTTGGGCTGAACCGGATGGGACTCTGCCGATCCCGGATGAAGCAATCCGGGTTAAGCAGTCCGAGTGAAATAATCCGAGTGAAGCAAGGCAGCGGGCCGTCGTCAGCCCTTCAAATCAAGCGGCCTGAACTGAAAGTGGCCTAAAGAAACCGGGATACCGGAAGAACCGGGAAGCCCGGGAGGCGTTGCTGCGAAAAATGCTGTTCTGAACCAGCCGCGCATCAACTGCCGCGGAACAGCTTTCAGGAATGAAACTTCTTGAAAGCGGTGGGGCGAAGACTGGGGCAGGGTTGCCCTGGGGCGGTGAAACCAGCGAATCTGGCTACCGGCAGCCGATGGAATCCGAGAAGACGTCGGATTCAACCAGCTATTCGCCTTAATTTCAAATTAGCACGGGCTTCAGCACCAAGGCCTCGCGGCGCAGGGCTGTCAGGACCAAGGATTGGCCCAGCCGTTCACTGATCCAGTGCTGCACCTGCTCGGGCCGCAGGCTGCGCCCCGAGGGATCGATCACCGCCCGCAGGCTGCACCGCTGGGCGCCGTCTGTCGCTGCCGTCATCTGCAGCTCCAACAAAAAAGGCCGGCAGTCTCGGCTGCGGGGACGGCCTTTCTTATCCGTGTCATGCCAGACCAAACTCTCGGCGGCCAGCACATTGGCGCGCGCCTGCTGCCACTGCTCAAGCGTCAAGCGCACTCCCGCCTGGGGCTGGAGCACAAAGCTCCAATGGGCGGCCTCCAGCTCCTGGGACAGGCTCACGCCGAACACGGGGACCCGGGCCGCCGAAAGCAGCTGGAATTCGGGGGGAAGCTGCGGTTGTAGGAGCTCCCGCACCGCCGCTGGATCCACGGCTTGCGTGAACTCCAGATCGAGCCACTCCCCATCCCCCTCCACCCCCAGGGGCAACGGCAGGGCCAGCTGCAGCCGCGGCAGGGGGTGAAAACCGCCGGTGAAGCTCACCGGCAGCCCCGAGCGGCGCAGGGCCCGCTCCAGCATCCGCAGGGTGTCGAGGTGGCTGATCAAGGCCAGGGAGCCGGTTTTGGTGAAACCGATCCGCAGCCGGTCCACCCGTTCGCTGGCCGGGGCGCGCTGGGGCAACGCGGCCGGAATCGACGGCGGGGGAATCACCACGTTGTGGCCAAGCTCCGGTCCGCACACGCCGCAGCTGCTGCACCCCTCGAAGGAGCAGTCGGGCACCACCGCCGCGGCCAGGGCCCGCTGGAGATCCTCGGCCAGCCAGCGCTTGTCGAGACCAGAATCGATGTGATCCCAGGGCAGGCTCTGGCGGCAGAAGGCCTCCAGATCCGCCGTCTCCATCGCCTCAGCCGTGCCCCAGGCCCCGAGTTCCAGCAGGCGGTAGCGGCCACCCAGGCCCGCGGCCTCGATCGCGCCGGTCCAGGCGGCATAGCTGCGCTCGGCCGACTCAAACCAGGCATCCAGCCCCGCCCCGGCCCGCCAGGCCGCCTCGATCACCGCAGAGAGCCGCCGGTCGCCGCGGCCCACAAAATCTTCGACCGCCGAGAGGCGCACATCGGTGAGGTTGGTCTTGAGGCCCCGCAGCTGACGCAGGGCCCGGCGCAATAACTCCTGGCGCCGCCGAAACTCCTCAGTACTGACGCTGTGCCACTGGAACGGCGTATGGGGTTTGGGCGTGAAATTGCTGATCGTGAGGTTGAGCTCCAGCCGACCCAGATCCGCGCACTGCCGCTGGAGGGCCTGGCAGGTGTCGGCGATGCCAAGCACGTCGGCGTCGGTTTCCCCCGGCAGGCCGATCATGAAATAGAGCTTCACCTTGCGATAGCCGTTCTCCATCGCCGTGCGGATACCGGCCAGGAGCTCGGCGTCGGTGAGCCCCTTGTTGACGATGTCGCGCAGGCGCTGGGTGCCGGCCTCCGGCGCAAAGGTGAGCCCGCCCTTGCGCGTGCCGCCGAGGATGTGGGCGATGTTGTCGTCGAAGCGATCCACCCGCTGGCTGGGCAGGGTGAGGCTCACATTTTTGTCAGCCAACCGGTTGCGCAGCTCGACGCCCACCGCCGGCAGGGCCAGGTAGTCGGAGCAGCTCAGCGACAGCAGCGAGAAGTCGCTGTAGCCGGTGCGGCGCATGCCCTCTTCGACCGCTTCCACCACCGCCTCGGGCTCCACGTCGCGGGCGGGGCGGGTGAGCATGCCGGGCTGGCAGAAACGGCAACCGCGGGTGCAGCCACGGCGGATCTCCACCGTGAGCCGGTCGTGCACCGTTTCGATATGGGGCACAAGCCCCATGGCGTAGTGGGGCATGGGCGTGGCGGTGCGCCGCTGGATGCGGGCCGGGATGCCGCTCTCGCGGGGTTCGATCGCCACCCCATCGGCCCCGGGGGCGTAGAGGCTGGGCACGTACACCCCCGGCACCTGGGCCAGATCCCGCAACAGGGCGCGCCGGCCCAGACCGGCAGCGCGGGCCTCGGCCACCACCAGGCCAATCTCCGGCAGCAGCTCCTCGCCGTCGCCGAGGGCCACAAAGTCGAAGAAGGCCGCGAAGGGCTCCGGGTTGCTGGTGGCGGTGGGCCCTCCGGCAAAGATCAGCGGTGGCGCCGCCGGATCGCTGAGCGGCAGATCGCCGCGCTCAGCCGCGTGGATCGGGATGCCGGCCAGCGCCAGCATCTCGAGGATGTTGGTGCCACCCAGCTCGTAGCTGAGCGAGAAGCCCAGGATGTCGAAGGCGGCCAGGGGCCTGCGGCTCTCCACCGCAAACAGGGGCGCCCCGCGCTCGCGCAGGCGGGCGGCCAGGTCCGGCGCCGGCAGGTAGCTGCGGTCGCACAGCTGACCGGGGACGGCGTTCAGGATCGAATAGAGAATGATGTGGCCGCTGTTGCTGGCCCCCACCTCGTACACCTCGGGGTAGGTGAGCGCCCAGCGCACCCCGGCTGAAGACCAGTCAGCGTCCCAATCGCGTGACTGCACCCCCAGTTCATTGCCCAGGTAGCGGGCGGGCTTGCTGATCTCCAGATCGACCAGGGCTGCGAAATCAACCGGAGCAGCGACAGGGGCATGGACGGGAGCGACTGTCACGGGCGCCTGCGGCTGGTCTGGGTTGATCGTATGCAGGGCCACCGCGCCATAGGACAATCCGGCCAGTTCCACCAGCCCCGCGCGAGATGGCCCAGGTCAACGGCAACTACCTCAAACTCAAGGCGGGCTATCTGTTTCCCGAGATCGCCCGGCGGGTGAAAACCTTCAGCGAGGCCAACCCCAACGCACCGATCATCCGCCTGGGCATCGGCGATGTGACCGAGCCCCTGCCGGAAGCCTGCCGCGCTGCGATGAAGGCGGCCATCGATGAAATGGGCACCCGCGGGGGCTTCCACGGCTACGGCCCCGAGCAGGGCTACCAGTGGCTGCGGGACAAAATCGCCACCACCGACTTCCAGGCCCGCGGCTGCCAGATCAACGCCGAGGAGATCTTCATCTCCGACGGCTCCAAGTGCGACAGCAGCAACATCCTCGACATCCTCGGGCCGGACAACCGCATCGCCGTCACCGACCCGGTGTACCCGGTGTATGTGGACAGCAACGTGATGGCAGGTCGCACCGGCGATGCCGATGACACGGGTCGCTACGGCGGCCTCACCTACCTGCCGATCACGGCCGCCAATGGCTTCACGGCCGAGATCCCCACGGGGAAGGTGGATCTGATCTACCTGTGCTTCCCCAACAACCCCACCGGCGCCGTCGCCACCAGGGCCCAGCTCCAGGCCTGGGTCGACTACGCCCGCGCCAACGACGCCCTGATCCTGTTTGACGCCGCCTACGAGGCCTTTATCCAGGACCCCTCACTGCCCCATTCGATCTACGAGATCGAAGGGGCGCGGGAGTGCGCGATCGAATTCCGCTCGTTTTCCAAGAACGCCGGCTTCACCGGCACCCGCTGCGCACTCACCGTGGTGCCCCGCGGCCTGATGGGCACCGCCGCCGATGGCGAACGGGTGGAGCTCTGGGGCCTGTGGAACCGGCGCCAGTGCACCAAGTTCAACGGCGTGAGCTACATCGTGCAGCGCGGCGCAGAAGCGGTGTATTCACCCGAGGGGCAGGCCCAGGTGAAGGCCCTGATCGCCTTCTACATGGAGAACGCGGCGATCATCCGCCGCGAACTCACGGCCGCAGGGATCCAGGTGTACGGCGGCGAGCAGGCTCCCTACGTGTGGATCAAAACCCCCGATGGTGTCGATTCCTGGGGGTTCTTCGACCACCTGCTGCAGAACGCCCACGTGGTGGGTACCCCCGGCAGCGGCTTCGGTGCCGCCGGCGAGGGCTACTTCCGTCTCTCGGCCTTCAACAGCCGCGCCAATGTGGAAGACGCCATGCGGCGCATCCGGGCCCTTTAATGGAGTCGTCGTCATGACACAACCGGCCATGACCTCCACAGCCATCACCCAACCCATCGCCACCCAGAGCCCCGGCCGCGAAAGCGGCGGCGCCGCCGTCATGGAGAAGGCTCCGGAGCGGGTGCGCAAGCCTTCACCCCGCTACAAGGTGCTGCTGCACAACGATCCGGTCAACTCCATGGAATACGTGGTGACGACCCTGCGCCAGGTGGTGCCCAGCCTCAGTGAGCAGGATGCGATCGCGGTGATGCTGGAGGCCCACAACACCGGCGTGGGCCTGGTGATCGTCTGCGATCTGGAGCCAGCGGAGTTTTACTGCGAAACCCTCAAGGCCAAAGGCCTCAGCAGCAGCCTCGAACCGGAGACCTGATGGAGTCCCCCGCAGCGGCGGCTCCAGGGTCGGCACGACCCAACGGCTGGGCCACCCTGCTCTACGTACCCCTGCTGTATGGCGCAGGCTGGCTGCTGTCGCGGCCCCTGGCCCTGGTGGCACCCGGTTGGCGCCCCGACCAGGTGGATCTCGCCGGGCTGGCCCTGGCGCTAGTTCTGCTGCTGGTTTCCTTGCCCCTGCGATTGCGGCGGGTCTGGCAGGAGCCCCACCCCTGGCGGCGGCTGGGGCTCGCCATGCCCGTCAGCGCCGCCCTGCGCAGCGGGGCGCGCGGTCTGCTCAAGGCGCTGGCGTTGTTGCTGTTGGTGGCCGCTGCCCTGGTGGTGGCGGGCCAAGCCCAGTGGCTCGGGGAGATCAACCTCCCGCTGCTGCTGAACGGGCTGTTGTTGCTGGCGGGGGTGGGCTTCGCCGAAGAGCTGTTGTTTCGCGGCTGGCTCTGGGGCGAACTGGAGCTCCAGCTGGGGAGCCGCCGGGCGCTGGTGCTGCAGGCACTGATCTTTGCCCTGCTGCACCCCTGGTACCGCGCCCCGGGGCTGGAGGCGGTGGGTCTGCTGGGGGGGCTGATCCTGCTGGGCTTGGCGCTGGCCCTGCAACGCCGCGCCGACGGTGGGTCTCTGTGGGGCGCCGTCGGCCTGCATGGTGGCCTGGTGGGGGGCTGGTTTGTTGTGCAGAAGGGTCTGCTGCAAATCTCCCCGGCAGCCCCGGCCTGGTGGGTGGGGCCCGGCGGCGCCGACATCAACCCGATCGGCGGACTGATCGGCTGGATCGGCCTGGGCGTCCTGCTGTGGGTTCGCCGTCGCTGGTGGTGAGTTAACCCCTAGCCGTTGGCTTAACGCAAAGCCGTTACCTCAGCGCAAAGCCGTGGCCAGCGCGCGGCGCCCCTCCACCGGGGCGTGCAGGGCCTCCTCCAGGGGGGCCACGCCGTAGTCGCGCTCGAGCAGATCCATCACCGTGCGGCCAAAATCTCCAGGGTTGCGATCAAAGGCCTCGAGGCAGATGCGGCCGAAGGTGCTGCCCATCGGCTCGGGATTCCAGAGCATCTTGCGGGCGTTCCAGGGCATCATGCTCATCGGGTTGTAGCCCGGCTGGATCAGGCCCTGATCGAAGCCATACTGCTCCAGATGGGTGTGGGGCTGCAGGCCGATGAAGAAGATCGCCGGCTCCACCTTGTCAGCGCCGAAGATCCGCTCCAGCTCGCGGTGATAGGCCACCGTCTGGCGGATGGTCTCGGGCCGCTCGTCGATCACATTGAACGAGTAGTTCACCGACACGTGCTCGCGGAAGCCGGCCCGCGCCAACATCCGGCAGCTCTCCAGCACCGTACGCAGGTTGTAGCCCATGCGCATCTTGCGCACGAGCTCCTGTGATCCCGAGGTGATGCCGATCTCGAAATACTCCATGCCCGTGGCCACCATCAACTCGGCCAGTTCGGCATCGAGGTTGTCAGCGCGGATATAGGCGGCCCAGCGGATGTCCGTCCAGCCCTCCGCCTGAATCGCCCGCAACAGCTGTTTGGCGTCATCGATGTAGCGCCGCGCCGGGATGAACTGAGCATCGGTGAACCAGAAACCGCGCACTCCCCGCGCGTAGAGCTGACGCATCTCGGCGATCACCTCCTCCACGGGATTCACCCGCACCGCCTTCCCCTCCACCACGGTGTACACGCAGTAGCAACAGTTGTGGGGGCAGCCGCGCTTGGTCTGTACGCCCACGTAGAAGTCGCCCCCATCGAGATACCAATCCAGCTGGGGCCAGATTTCAGCGATATAGGCGTAGTTGCAGGCGGTTTTCTCCATGCCCGCCGGCTGCTCGTGGATCAGTCCCGGCCGGGGCTCCTCGCCCGCCACAAAGCAGCGCTCCCCGGCCAGCGCGTCGCCGCGGATCAATTTCTCCAGCAGCGGCTCCCCTTCCCCCACCGACACCACCGTGCCCTTGGGCAACCGCCGACCCAGCTGCTCATAAAAGACGCTCACGGCGCCGCCGCCCAGCACGGCGGTGGCCTGGGGCTGGTAGCGCCGGGCCCGCTTCAGGCCACGGCGCACCAGGCGCAGGTTGCGCCACAGCTCGCCATAAAAGGAGCCCATCAAGCGCAGACCACCGAGGGCACCGCGCAGACGCTTGATGGGATTGGCGGCATAGAACACCTCAAAGGAGTTCTGCAGCGGGTTGCCGCCGCGCCCGTCCACCGGCGCATAAATCTGAATATCGCGCCAGGAGAACACCAGCAGGCTGGGGCGGAACTGCTCCACCGTGGCCAGCAACACCCGCTCCACATCCAGCAGCGGCACCGCGGCCAGATCGAGGATCCGCTGCGGAATCGCCGGAAACTGCTTGTGGATGTGATCGGCCAGGTACACCGGGCCGATTGGGAAAATGGGGTTGCAGGGCAGGCGCACCAGCAGCACCCGCTGATCGCGCGTGGCGCTCACGGCCATGGACTCCCGGGTCCGGAGGATCTGGACGCTAACAACCGTGGTTCGGCGCGGTGGGCCTGGCGCTGCAGCGCCGCTGGCAACCAGTGGCGCCAGGCAGGGTGCACGCACAGCCTCGGCACCAGACTGAAACCGGCGCGCTCCAGGGCCGCCGCCAACCGTGTCGGGGTGGGCTGGGGATAGGCGCGATTGATCACATCGCAGCTGTCGATCCCACCGAGATCGTCGATGCCGGCGGCGAGGGCAGCGGGCAGGGCCTCCAGGGGCCAGAGGTTGGGAGGCAGTTGCAGATGCACCTCCGGCGGCAGGATCGCCCGGGCCTCCGCAATGGTGAGGAGCAGGTCAGCCTGCTCAGAGGCGGTGAGCAACGCGGCTGCGGCACCGTCGGGGCGAAAGGGCTGGAGGATCACCTCCTGCAGATGTCCCCAGCGGCGCTGCAGTTGGGCCAGCAGCTCCAGCGCCGCGCGGCGGTCGGCGCGACTCTCGCCCACCCCGAGCAGCAGCCCGGTGGTGAAGGGAATCCCCAGGCGGCCGGCCTGCTCCAACTGGCCGAGGCGCACCGCCAGCCGTTTGCTGGGGGCGTGCCGGTGCAGGGCGTCGTAGGCGGGGCCGAGGCCCTCTAGCATCAATCCCATCGAGCCGTTGAGGCGCCCGAGTGCGGCCATCTCTGCCAGCGACAGGGGGCCAGCATTGGTGTGCGGCACTCTTCCCTGCGCCCAGGCCACCCGGCTGAGGGCCAGCAGACGCTGAAACCAGGCATGCCGCTGGGGGGAATGGGGAGCCACCTCGCCGCTGAGCAGCAACACCTCCGCCGCCTCAGGCCGGAACACCAGAAGGGCCCGGGCTGCGGCATCACTCAGGGCATCACTGAAAACATCGCTTGAGACATCGCCCAGGGGGATGCCGGTGCCGGGCGGACGTCGAAAACTGCAGTACCCGCAGGCGTTAAAGCAAAAACGGGTGGGCACCAGGGTGACGCTCGGACTCCAGGTGACACGCCTTGATCGCCACCCATCAGCTGCGCTAATCACAGTCATCAGCAGGCCTTCGGCGCCGCAGCACCGAGCCTCTCACGATCCCCGCAATCTTCCGTTACAGTTGCAATTGACGGGATTCCGTCCGGCGGTTTCCGTTTCGGCTGCTTCGGCAGATCGGATTCCCGCCCTGCATACCCGTTCCTCCGGAACACCCTTCTCTCGTTCTCATGACAACCACTCTCCAGCAGCGCCAAGGCGCTTCTGCGTGGAACCAGTTCTGCGAGTGGGTCACCTCCACCAACAACCGCCTGTATGTG
>JBILUH010000069.1:0-8790 GCA_044371095.1 Cyanobium sp. | reverse complement strand
TCCACAGCTGGCCGGTGTACGCCGCCCTGTTGGTGGTGTTCCTGTTCACCACCCTGCTCACCGAGGTGATGAGCAATGCGGCCACCGTGGCGATGCTGATCCCGATCGCTGGCCAGCTGGCCCAGGGACTCGACCAACCCCCAATGGCATTCATCTTCACAGTGCTGTTCGGGGCAAGCCAGAGCTTTCTCAGCCCTGTCGGCTACCAGACCAACCTGATGGTGTTCGGACCCGGCCGCTACCGCTTCCTCGACATCGCTCGCTATGGCTTCCCGCTCACCATCGTCATGACCCTGTTGGTTCCGTTCCTGGTCTGCCGCTGGTTCGGGATCTGAGCCAGCTCAACCGATCTGCCTCAGAAACTGCCTGCTGCGCTCGTGTTGGGGGCTGCTGAAGAACTGCTCAGGCGGGGCGATTTCCACCACCTCCCCGTCGGCCATCAAAACGACGCGATCGGCCACCTGGCGGGCAAAGCGCACCTCGTGGGTCACCACCACCATGGTCATGCCGGCTTCAGCCAGGCCCTGCATCACCTCCAGCACCTCCTGCACCATCTCGGGGTCGAGGGCGCTGGTGGGCTCATCAAACAACAGGATGCGGGGCTCCATGCACAGGGAGCGGGCAATCGCCACCCGCTGCTGCTGACCGCCGGAGAGCTGTCCCGGGAATTTGTGGGCCTGCTCGGCAATGCCCACCCGCTCCAGCAGCTCCAGGGCCTGGCGCTCGACCTGGGGCCTCGGGCGCTGGCGCACCTTGATCGGCGCCAGGGTGAGGTTGTCGAGCACGGTGAGGTGGGGAAACAGGTTGAACTGCTGAAACACCATGCCCACCTCACGGCGGATCGCATCGATATGGCGGAGATCGTCGCTGAGAGTGATCCCATCGACGGTGATCGACCCCTTCTGAAAATCCTCCAGGGCGTTGAAGGTGCGCAGGAAGGTGCTCTTGCCTGAACCCGAGGGACCCATGATCACCACCACCTCCCCCTGCCGCACGGTGAGGTCCACCCCGCGCAGGGCGTGATACCCGTTGGGGTACCACTTCTCGACGCCACGGGCCTCGATCATCACGGCAGGGGAAGCGGTCATCGGGTGGGTTGGGCGTGGGGATTGAGGCGGGTCTCCAGGGCACGGCTGGCCAGGCCCAGAGCGGCACAGCAGCACCAGAACAGCACCGCCAGCACCAGGTACACCTCGGCATTCCGGCCCAGGAAGGCCGGATTGGCCATCACGGTGCGGGCGGTGCCGAGCAGATCCAGCAGACCGATCAGCGACAGCAGGGTGGTGTCCTGCAGCAGGGTGATGAACTGACCCACGGTGGCGGGCAGTGCCACCCTCAGGGCCTGGGGCAGCACCACGTGGAGGAGAGCCAGGGGCAGCGGCAGCCCCAGGGAGCGGGCGGCCTCCAGTTGACCGGCGGGCACGGCCGCCAGGCCGGAGCGCACCGCCTCGGCGACATAGGCCGC
Source organism: Cyanobium sp. (assembly GCA_044371095.1). Classification (GTDB taxonomy): domain Bacteria; phylum Cyanobacteriota; class Cyanobacteriia; order PCC-6307; family Cyanobiaceae; genus Cyanobium_A. The sequence continues at coordinate 7,325 of JBILUH010000069.1, read as the reverse complement.
AGCAAAGAAGGTGAGCACCCAGGCCGCCCGCCACACCCGGTCGGGGGCCAGCCCCCCCGGCAGGAGGAACCCCAGGATGTTCTGCCCCAGAAACAGCAGGGTGATCAGCGGCGCCCCGCGAATGAATTCGATGTAAAGCACCGAACCCCAGCGCAGCAGCGGCAGCGGGCTGCCGCGCCCCAGGGCCAGGGCCACCCCCAAGGGGAAGCAGAGCAGGATGGCAAAGCTGGCGGTGAGCAGGGTGAGCAGCAGCCCTCCCCACTCCGAGGGGGCCACCCGCACCAGGCCCAGGCCACCGCTGATCAACCCCAGGCCCAGCAGGTAGAGGCCTGGCCAGATCAGCGGCAGCCAGCGCAGCAGCGACCGGGGGATGGCCTGGGCCCAACGACCGGCCGCCCAGCGGCCCAGCAGCAGCAGAGCGGTGATCGCCCACCAGCGCGCCTGGATCGCCAGGTTGAGCTGCAACAGCAGGGGCAGTCCCACCGCGAGCCCCACTACCAGCACCACGGCGAGGCGGTCGTGGCGAGGCCAGGCTCCACGCCCCCGCAGGAGCCCCCAGCTGCCCCCCGACGCCACGGCCAGCGAGGTGGTCAGCAGCCAGAGGCGCCACTGCTGCTCGAGTGGATAACGACCGACAGCAAACAGGGTGCTGTTGGCCTGGATCACCGCCCACTGGGCGTGGAACAGCAGCCATTGGACCAGGGCCCCACCCACCGCCACCAGCAGCGCGATCAGGGCGATCGAGATGAAGCCGTCGAAGCGGCTGGAAAACAGGTCCCGTTGCAGGCGGCGCATCAGGCCCGGGCGCTGCAGCTGGGGAGGGGCCGTGGTCATCTCAGCGCTCCTTCAGCTGCACCAGCTGGTTGAGGCCATTCATCACAGCGGAGATCACCAGGTCAATCACCAGATAGGAACCCAACAGGATCAGCACCACCTCCACGGCCCGTCCGGTCTGGTTGAGGGTGGTTTCGGCCACCGAATAAAGATCGGTGTAGCCACAGGCCACCGCCAGCGAGGAATTCTTGGCCAGGGAGATGTACTGGCTGTTGAGTCCGGGCACAATCACCCGCAGGGCCTGGGGCAGCACGATCCGGCGCAGGGTCAGCAGCGGGCTCAGCCCCAGGGAACGGGCCGCCTCCCACTGGCCTGGGGGCACGGAGGCCACCCCGCCCCGCACCACCTCGGCGATGAAGGCGCCCGTGTAGCTCACCAGCCCGGTGAGCAGGGCGGCAAATTCGACCGAAATCCGCAGCGGCGCCTGCCAGACGCCATCGAGGAGTTCGGACTGGCCCACATACAAGCCCGACTTGGCCAGCACCAGGCCAGGCAGCTGCAGGGCCGCAGCGCCGTTGGGCAAGGCCAGGAACACCACGAAATACCAGAACACCAGCTGCAGCAACAGCGGGATGTTGCGGATCAGCTCCACGTACACGCGGGCCAGACGGCGGAGCAGGCCATTGGTGCTGAAGGAGGCCACACCCACAGCAGTGCCGAGCACCGTGGCACCGATCAAACCCGCCACCACCACCCGCAGGGTGTTGGCCAACCCCGCCAGCAGGCCGCGCCAGTAGGGCATGGCCGCATCAAAGGGAACGGTGGTTTCAGCAATGTCAAACCCTGCCGGGTTGTGGAGCCAGCTCCAGGTGAGCAACAGCCCAGCCTGGGTGAGATTGCGCACGAGGTTGCCCACCAGAAAGGCCACCAGCACCAGCACCAGCAGGCCCACCACGGCCTGGAGCAACCACGGCATCAGGCGGCGATTGCGCCACCAGGGTGGTGGCGCAGCAGGCGTCACAGCGGCGGGCATCAGCGGAAGGGGGGTGAATACATCAACCCGCCCTGGGTCCAGAGGCGATTGACACCCCGCTCCAGCTTCAGCCGCGACTGCTGGCCGAGGTTGCGCTCAAACATCTCGCCGTAGTTGCCCACAGCTCGGATGGCTCGCACCACAAAGTCGGCTGGCAGGCCGAGTTGGCGGCCGAAGTCACCCTCCACGCCCAGGAAGCGCCGCAATTCCGCCTGGTTGGGCCTGGCCTTGGCCTCAGCCAACTTCACGTCCACGTTGGCCTGGGTGATCCCCATCTCCTCGGCCTGGATCAGGGCAAAGAGGGTCCAGCGCACCGCGTCGGCCCAGGCCGGATCGGCGTTGACGGTGGCCGGCGTCAGGGGCTCCTTGCTCATCACCACCGGCAGCACGGTGTGATCGTCTGGTTTCGGAAAGCTGCTGCGCTGGGCCGCCAACTGGGAGCGATCGGTGCTCACCGCCGCACAGCGCCCGCTGAGATAGGCGGTGTACATCTGATCCAGCGTCTGAAACTTGAGCGGGATGGCCGCCACACCCTCCTCCCGCATCCGATCGGTCAGATTCAGCTCACTGGTGGTGCCGCTCGGTACGCAAACGGGCTTGCCGGCCAGATCCTTGAGCCCGCGGATGCCACTGGTGGCGGGCGCCATCACCCCTTGACCGTCGTAAAAGGTGGTGGGAGCAAAGCTGAGGCCGTTGCCTCCGGCCGCATCGCGGCTGAGGGTCATGGTGGTGTTGCGGGCCAGGAGATCCACCTCGCCGCTGGAGAGGGCGGCAAAGCGCTCGCTGGGGTTGAGGTCGCGAAACTCCACCTTCTCGCCATCGCCCAGCACGGCAGCAGCCACGGCCCGACAGGTGTCGGCATCCAACCCCGCGTAGCGGCCATCGGCGCCGAGATATCCGAAACCCGGCAGCTTGCCGTCGGTGCCGCACACCAGGGAGCCGCGGGCCTTGATCGCAGCCATTTTGGGGCTCTGCACGCCGCCGTCCCCTTCGGCGCAGCCCGACAGGGCAACGGCCGCAACCAGCGAACACGCGGCCAGGAGCCGGCGTTGCAGGGGCATGACTTCAGAGCAGGTTGGGCTGCAGTTTGCCAGCAATGGCCGCCATGAGGTGGTCGAAAACCCAGCCGACCTGGCTCAGGCGTGACGGTCCTGGCGCCAGCGCAGGGATTGCCACACCAGAAACACCAGCACCAAGGGCAGCACCACCACCAGAGCGACGAAGCGGAACTCATCCACCGCCGAGGTCACGGTGTTGGTGAGCACCTGCTCGAGCAGATACAGCCCATAAAGACCCACCAGGATTCCCCCCTCAAGGCGGGTGATCACACCGCGGGTCCAGAAGATCGGCAGACAGGCCAGGGTGGTGAGCACCATGATCGGGAAGTCGCGATTCACCATCACGGGATCGACGGTCAGGCCCCGTGTACCGGAGGCCAGGCCACACAGGCCGAGGATCACCAACTGGTTGAGCAGATTGCTGCCCACCACGTTGCCGATAGCCAGATCTGCCTTGCCGCGGTAGGCTGCCACCAGGGAAGTCACCAGCTCCGGCATCGAGGTGCCCGCAGCCACAATTGTCAGACCGATCACGGTTTGGCTGACACCGAGGCTCACGGCAGCGGTGGTCGCTCCCTTGACCAGCACCTGGGATCCCACCACCAGCAGCAGCAGGCCCCCGGCCAGTTTGGCCGCGGCAACCCGTGGGGTGGCGCGATCACTCTCATCGGCCTCGCCGGCCTCTTCGGGGTTCTCTCCAGCAGTGCGCATCTCCCAGATCAGATTGATCGCGGTGCCCACCAACAAAGCCAGGCCGGCCTGCCAGGTGATTCGACCGCCGGAGGCCATCCCCCACACCGCCATGGACACCCCCAGCAGCAGGGGAACATCGCGACGCACCAGCCGGCTCTTGACCCGCAGCGGCACCACCAGGGCGCTCAGACCCAGCACCACAAGCACATTAAAAATGTTGCTGCCAACGATGTTGCTCACGGCGATGTCGTCGCCGCCCTGGATCGTGGAGATCAGGCTCACGAACAATTCCGGGGCACTGGTACCCAGCGAGACCACCGTCAGGCCGATCACGATCTGGGGGATGCCCAGCAACAGAGCCACAGCGGTCGAGCCGCCCACAAACAGCTCGCCGCCGCCGAACAGCAGCAGGATGCCCACAACGATCTCAAGAGCACTGGGCAACAGATTCATCGAGCCAGGACCAGCGAGGGCATTGGGTGGTGTGATTCTGAAGGGTCGCCCGCCATGGGGCCTGGCGCCCACAGCCCCGACCTAGCGTGGAGATCCTTTCGCACCGTTCCTCTCTCCCGTGATCACAAGCGAACTCGACGCCCTGTTCTCCTTCCTGGGCTGCATTCAGCAGGATCAGTCGCTGCGGGATCTGCTCAACGATGTGATCACCGCGCCCGATGTGGTGGCGATTGCCGCAGATCGGGGCTTTGCGTTCCAGGCCTCCACCCTGCTGGACCTGTTTGAGCGCTGCAATGAAGCCCCGCTGGCGCGCCAGGGACTGATGGACGAAAAGTTGATTCGCGTCTATCTGCAACGGGAGCGCCTGCTCGGGGCATAGACGAAATCCGCACAGGCCGGGCATGGCCATGCCATCAGCCCGGCTGGTCGAGCTCCAGGAGCTTGCTGTGCGTTGGGGGGGCGCACCCTCTGGCGTCGCTCAGCGCTGCCCCAGCAGTTCTTCCCAGGTGAGCGGCTGGGTCAGGGGCCGTCCCTGGGGACGCTGATCGATGGGGCAGCTGGGGTAGCTGACCCGGTTGGAGCTGGTGGATGGGGAAGACGAAGAAAACATCACGAGTGAAATCGAAGGGATATAGATCTCGCACCGGTGGACCGTCATTCCCCGCAGGGAATCACACAAAACGGTCTGGCTGAACAATCTGACGCGTAGGCCTGTCTTGATCGGCGTTCCCCAGGAAGCGCAGGGGATGAATGGTGCTGGTTCCGGCCTGCGCAGGCTCTGGAGCCCGCCGGCTTCTGCCGGATGGATTGATCTTAGACCGAATCCCAGCCAACCCACCGCCAAACGGTTGGGGCGAAGGTGGCCGGCCTCAGTGGGGGCAGGAAGACAGTGGGGGCAGGAAGACAGTGGGGGCAGGGGGACTTGAACCCCCACAACGTTGCCGTCTGCGGATTTTAAGTCCGCTGCGTCTACCAATTCCGCCATGCCCCCGGCCTGGGCATCCTAAATTCAGTTCACTCCACAGTGCCGCTGTGCCGCTGCCCGGATTGCTCTCCTCCATCTCCCCGGACACGCTGCTGGTGCTGGCGGCCTACGTCGTGCTGGGCGGCACCTATCTGGTGGCCGTACCCCTGCTGCTCTACGCCTGGATGATCAAGCGCTGGACGGTGATGGGAAAGCTGGAGCGCTTCGGGGTCTATGGCCTGGTGTTTCTGTTCTTCCCCGGGCTGATCCTGTTCGCCCCATTCATCAATCTGCGCATGGCAGGCCAGGGCGAGGTTTGAACCCATGACCAACGGCAAGGCCCTGCTGCTCGCCCTGGGGGTCTTCGGCCTGGGGGGCATCGGTTATGTGGTGTTTCAGTTCGGCGGGTTTGAGGGCTTTTCGGCTGGCATCGCCGCCTCGGCCCTGCTGATGGTGCTGGTGCTGGGCTGGACCGGCAGTTATCTGTTCCGGGTGGTCACCGGCCAGATGACCTTCATCCAGCAACGCCGGCAATACCGAGAGGCCTACGACGCCTTCACAACCGAGGAACTGCAACGCAAGTTTGAGGCCCTCAGCCCCGAGGAGCAGGAGCGCCTGCTGCGCGAGACGGGCCAACTGCCTGAATCGCCCCAGGGCGAGGCATAGGCTCACAGGCCGAAGCCTCTCCCGCTGCCGTGACTGCCGCTGCTGCTGTGACTGCCGCCCCCACCCCGATCCAGCAGCGTTTCACCGCCCTGCGGCAACAGCGTCGCTGCGCCCTGATGCCCTTTCTGATGGCGGGCGATCCCGATCTCGCCAGCACCAGGGCCAGCCTGCTGGCGCTTCAGGCCCATGGGGCCGACCTGGTGGAGCTGGGCATCCCCTACAGCGACCCCCTGGCGGACGGGCCGGTGATCCAGGCCGCCGCCAGCCGTGCCCTCAAGGCCGGCACCACCCCAGCGGGCGTGCTGGAGATGCTCAGCTCCCTCAAAGGTGAGCTCACCATGCCGGTGGTTCTGTTCACGTACAGCAACCCTCTGCTCAACAGGGGCATGGAGGCCTTCTGCGCCGCCGCCGCCGCCGCGGGAGCCGCCGGCCTGGTCGTGCCCGACCTGCCGCTGGAGGAAGCAGAGAAGCTCTCGGTGATCGCAGCTGATGCGGGCCTGGATCTGGTGCTGCTGGTGGCCCCCACCACCCCTGCCGAGCGGCTGGCCCGGATCCACCACGCCAGCCGCGGCTTCACCTACCTCGTGAGCGTCACCGGCGTGACCGGCGTGCGCACCAGCCTGGAGTCGCGGGTGGGCACCCTGGTGGGCCAACTCAAGGCCGAGGGGGACACGCCGGTGGCCGTGGGGTTTGGCATCTCCGGCCCCGAGCAGGCCCGCCAGGTGCGCGACTGGGGTGCCGATGGGGCGATCGTGGGCAGTGCGCTGGTGAAGGCGATGGCCGAAGCCCACGGGCAGCAGGGCGACGTGGCCGCCGCCGCCGGGCGCTTCTGCGCCGAACTGCGTGCAGGCCTCGACGCCTGAGGAGCCAGCGCCACTGGGGCGTGCTTGACGCGTGCCCTAATCCAGCAGTCGCCCCGGGCGCACGGCCGTGGGCGCTGCGGACCGATCGGCCCCAGGCTGCCAGTGGCTCACCGCCAGGGCCCCCTGATCGCCTGGCGCAAAGCTGGTGCGCCAGCCGGAGATCCAATCAATCACCACCCGCCCTGCCTCCAGGTGCCAGGCACCGCCGGAACGCTGGTCGATGGTGTTGAAAGCCAGGCCATTGGAGAGCAGGCTGGCGGTGTAGGGCGGCAGACCGGACTGGGCCGGCTGGAAGCTGTAAACCCCCACCACTGCAGCCATCGGCCCATCAAGCCGCACCGCCCTGGCGTGGTTGCTGGGCGGCTGCAGCCGATCGGCCCCCGGCTCCCACGACCATTGCTGCGGGCCTGACGGACCCATCAGCAGTGCATCGGTCCAACCGTCGGCGTAGTCGATGCGCACCCCATTGCCCCAGGTGCGCCAGCGCCCCCGCTCGCTCAGCTGGGTCGACCGCAGGGCGCCGCTGCCGGCGGTGGTGATGGCGCGGCCATCGGGTCCCAGACGCACGTTGAACAGGTTGTTGGCGTTGTCGACCAGGGCCCATACGCCGACGTAACGCTGACTCTGCTGACGCGCCTCAACCGCAGGGTCACCGGCGCTTGCCCGGTAGGCCGGGCCACAGGCCCCGAGGCCCAGGGCGCCGGCCAACAGCACAAGAGGTATGGCAGAGGACATGCGCATGGCTGGTGGGACATCGCCCGGTGCACCAATCCCATGATGGCAACGGTCCAGCGATGACACCGCGTGCTGTTTTCCCCCGC
>JBILUH010000023.1:0-31835 GCA_044371095.1 Cyanobium sp. | reverse complement strand
AATGTTTCTTCGCGATACTTGAAATCTGGCTTGTTATAGATTTCGATTGCTGCAATCATTGCTGCAATACTCTTGTCAACCAATTCAAGACAACGTGCTCTCATGGTGATTTCTGAGTAAATCTAACGCTGCCCCTGAGTGGCAGGCAAGGATTCTATGCCGGGGCCAGATACTTTTGGAGGCCTGTCCACTCGAGGGGTGTGTTAGCCGATTTCACACGCATCTCACAGGTCACTCGGCTGTAGACCGGTATTCTTTGCAATGCGAGACAACATTCTGGGGCCTATCTCCTCACCATCATGAAATGCAAAAACAAAATCGGAAAATCCATCACGAGCAAGAGTCTTGTGAGAGCCTGACTGGCGTTTTACATGCCATCCGATGGACTGGAGAGCAGCCAGCACCTTTTTGGCTTTTACTGAAGGCCAGGGGCTCATGCACTGATGGGGAGCGATAAGCTGATACTTACAGGCTCGGAGTCGCCGTGTTCAAGTCTGTCGGCAATAACACGAAGAGCCAATATCTCAGCCTTTGACATTGCATCTGAAGCCGAGTCACCATAAGAGAGAACACCAGGCAGTTCAGGAACCTCTGCGATCCAACGTCCATCAACCTCTTGCTCGCACTCCAATGTGAAATTCATGCCCTATCAACCGCTTCCTCCACCGTAGCAACAACACAGGGCATAGGCGCCATCCCCAGTTGCCTGGCTCAGCTTCTATGACAGGGATTCGGCTAACGAATATGGATAGATCGTGCAACATCGCCACAACCCAGTCCGGTTCCTGGCTGGCGATCTACGGCAAGTAACGCAGTACAGGCGCCTGGTCACCCATGCCCAACCAGGCCCCACCCCCCGGCATCTACCAGCAACTCCTCACAGAGGGCCTGGAGCAGCAGCTGCGCCAGCTCCAGGAGACCCTGATCGCCACCGACGGCCTGGATCCCCAGGAAGCCCCGCGCCTGTTGGCCCGGCACCTGGCGGGTCTGGCCCGCATTGCCCTGGAGCACCTGAGCGGAGGCTCCACCCCTGAGCACCAGCTGGCCCTGGTGAACCAACTGGTGGGCATGCTCCAGAGCCAGGCACCCCGCGCCATCTCCACGGGCGACCTCCTGCACCCTTCCTCCCGGCTGCTCGCGGAGATCCGATCCACAGCGCTCCTTCCCGGCCAGAGCGCCACCATCCGCCCGCTCATCCCCCTGGCCGACAGCACCCTGCTGGTGAACGCCAGCGCCGAACCGTCGGTGGGGCAGGCGCTGATCCACGAAGTCCCCTCCGCCCAGCGGATCGACCTGCTCTGCGCCTTCATCAAGTGGAGCGGCTTGCGCCTGCTCCAGCCAGCGCTCGAAGAGTTCCTCCACGCCCAGCCCCGCCGTTCTTTGCGGGTGCTCACCACCGTCTACCTGGGCGCCACCGACCGCCGCGCCCTCGATTGGCTGGTGGCCCATGGCGCCGAGGTGCGCGTCAGCTACGACACCCGCCGCACCCGCCTGCACGCCAAAGCCTGGCTGTTCCATCGGCCCGGCCTCGTGGGCTCCCCCCCTGCCTCCACCGCCTACATCGGCTCCTCCAACCTCTCCACCGCCGCCCTGCACGACGGCCTGGAGTGGAACGTGCGCCTCTCCGCCCACGACAACGAGGGCATCCTGGCCAAGTTCCAGGCCGCCTTTGAGAGCTACTGGGAGGAGGGCGAGTTCGAGCCCTACCGGGCCAGCGAACTGGAGCAGCGCCGCTTTGATCGGGCCGTGCGTGAGGAGTCAGCGGGGGAATCGGTTGGGGGTTCAGTGGCGGGCGCCACCCCACTGTCCTTTTTCGACATCCGCCCCTACGCCTACCAGCAGGAGATCCTCGAAAAGCTCACCGCCGAGCGCAGCCTCCATGGCCGCTGGCGCAACCTGGTGGTGGCCGCCACCGGCACGGGCAAAACCGTGGTCGCCGCCCTCGATTACGCCCGCCAGGCCGGTCCAGGCCACCCTTCACTGCTGTTCGTGGCCCACCGGCGCGAGATCCTTCAGCAGAGCCTCGCCACCTTCCGCCAGGTGTTGCGCGATGGCTCCTTCGGCGAGCTGCTGGTGGATGGCCAGCGCCCCAGCCAGTGGCGCCATGTGTTCGCCTCGGTGCAGTCGCTCGCTGGGCTGGATCCGGCGGATCTGGCGCCGGACACGTTCGCCGTGGTGATCGTCGATGAGTTCCACCACGCCGCCGCATCCAGCTACGAGCGCTGGCTGGCCCACCTGAGGCCGTCCCTGTTGCTGGGCCTCACCGCCACACCCGAGCGCACCGGCGGCGAGGACATCCTCCATTGGTTCGAGGGCCGCATGGCCGCCGAACTGCGCCTCTGGAGCGCCCTCGACCAGGGCCTGCTGTGCCCCTTTCACTACTTCGGCCTCCACGACGGCACCGATCTCTCCCAGATCGAATGGCGCCGCAACGGCTACGCCACCGAGGCCCTCTCCAACCTCTACACCGCAAACGACGCCCGCCTGCGCCTGATCCTGCGCGAGCTGGCCGCCAAGGTCACCCACCTCGATTCGATGCGGGCCCTGGGCTTCTGCGTGAGCGTGGAGCACGCCCGCTGGATGGCCCGCAAGTTCGTGGTCGCCGGTCTGCGCGCCGCTTCCCTGGATGCCTCCAGCCCCCACGACGAGCGCGCCGAGCAGATCGGCCGTCTGCGCGCCGGCGAGCTGCAGATCCTCTTCGCCGTGGATCTGTTCAACGAAGGCCTCGACATCCCCGAGATCGACACGGTGCTGTTCCTGCGCCCCACCGAGAGCCATCTGGTGTTCCTGCAGCAGCTCGGCCGCGGGCTGCGCCTCTGCCCGGGCAAAAGCTGCCTCACCGTTCTCGATTTCATTGGCCAGGCCCACCGGAGCTTCCGCTTTGATCTGAGGTATCGCGCCCTGCTCGGCGGCACGCGCGACCAGCTCAAACAGCAGATCGAAGCGGGCTTTCCCTTCCTGCCGGCCGGCTGCAGCCTCCAGCTCGATCGCGTCTCCAGCGAGCGGGTGCTGGCAAACCTGCGCGAGTCGCTGCCCAGCCGCCGGCCCCAGCTGCTGGCGGAATGCCGCCGCGTTGGGCGCTGTTCGCTGGCGGCGCTGCTGGCGGGGCTGGGGATGGAGCTGGGGGAGTTTTACAAGGTGGCGGTGTCGTGGGCGTTGCTTCAGCGGGAGCTGGGGTGGGTAGCCGGGGCGGCCTCAGGGGAGCCCAGCGACGATGAAGAGCGGCTGGGGCGAGGGATCGCCGGCGGCCTGCTGCATCTCGATGATCCGGAGCGCTTGCGTTGGCTGCTGGATCAGTTGCAGCGGCCCGTGGCGCCCGATCCGGCGGCTTTGGATCCTGTGGCTGAGCGTCGCTGGCGGATGCTGCTGGCCCAGCTGTGGGGCAGCGGCCGTCAGCACGTGCCCCTGGCTGAGGCGTTGGTGCGGCTCTGGGCCGCCGCCGCCATCCGTGCCGAACTGGTGGAGCTGTTTGAGCTGCTGCTGGAGCGCACCGACCACCTGGTGGCGCCCCTCACCTGGCCGTGTATGCCCGAAGGCGAACCAACCCTGCCGGTGCCCCTAGGCCTGCACGGCCGCTACTCCCGCGCCGAAGTGTTCGCCGCCTTCGGCTTGCTCAATGAGGCCCGCCCCTTCCCCGGCCGGGAGGGAGTGTTCTTCGATGAAGCCACCCGCTGCGACGTCTTCTTCATCACCCTCAAAAAGAGTGAGCGCCTCTTCTCCCCCACCACCCGCTACAACGACTACGCCATCTCCCCGTGGGAGTTCCACTGGGAGAGCCAGAGCCTCACCCGGGAAGCCTCACCCACCGGGCAGAGATACATCCACCACGGCGAGTGCGGCAGCCGGGTGCTGTTGTTTGTGCGCGAGGAAAGCAAACGCGGCGGGGTGACGTTGCCGTTTCTCTGCCTGGGCTTTGCCGATTACGTGAGCCACGAAGGCGAGCGGCCGATGGCGATTCGTTGGCGGCTGCGGCGGGCGATTCCGGGGGCCTATTACCCGGAGCTGGCGGTGGCGGTGTGAGGGTCAACCACACCAGTCGTCTGCTCACGCTTCTTGCGGTTCAGAGCCAAGCAGGATTTTCAGGGCCTGCCTCAGCCTGGTGGCGAATTGCACGAGTTCGGCCTGTTCCTCGGCTGAGGTCTCGAAACCCGGGTAGCGAGCGAGCACGGCTCCTGAAGAGAGATCAGCCATGCAGCACCTCGCCATGGTCAAGCGCCTCGCGCACCACCGGATCTTGGCCAGGTGGCGTCCCTCGAAGGGCATCACCACCAGAACGTCGGCATCGGAATCCCAGCGCGCGGTTCCACGAGCCAAAGAACCGTAGCCACAGGCTTCTCCGCAGGAGTACAGGATCACCTTCTCGGGGGCATAGCGCTCCACCAGCCGCTGCGTGAAAGCAAGCAGAGCCTCGCGGGTTACCAGAGGTGTCGGCGTGGTGGTCATGGGCTCCATCATCGCGAAGCCTCGATGAACAATCCACGATGCTCTTGGCCCAGTGCTCCTACGAGCGAGTCGTTGGTGCGGCTATGGGCCTCCCCCGCCTGGCCGTTCCTGGCCGATGGCGATTCCGGATGAGCGATGTGCGCGATCTCCACGCCGCAGGGCTCACCCCCGATCAGATGCGCAGAGCAAGCCCCCTGGTGATCACGGTGTGGCCGGGGGTAGCGGCGTGAAGGCGCCGTACTGGCCGATCAGCTGTCCTTTGGCGTCGTAGGTCACCACCTCCAGCGCGCTGGAGCCATCCAGCGGCATCGCCAGTTGGATCACCGCATCCCCCGTGCGGCAGGGGCCGGGCTGCAGCGTCAGCCGAGCCACGCCAAACACCAGATCCGTGGGCTGGCTCGGCGGCACCAACTGATCGGGGTAGCGGCCGTTGCGGCCCCAGGGCAGCTGCTCCACGCTGTAATCGCTGTCGCAGATCCCGTTGATCGAATTGCCCCAGCGGATCCGGTGCGGCTCCACCGTGAGCACATCGATCACCGCCCGCCCGGCCGTGCTCTGCCCCTGCCAACGGCCCAGAAAAAAATTGTCGGTCTCCCAGCCCGGCGGCTTGGCCATCGCCGCCTGGGCTGTGCGCCAGAGCACCTGCAGGGTGTACTGGCCCTCCCGGTTGAAGCGGATGCCCTCGCTGCTGGCGCTGCGCTGGTAGGTGCGGTCCTGCTCGGCGCTGGGGAAGTTGAAATCCCGTTCGCCGAAGCGCACGGTCACGTTGCCCTGGCGCTGGCTGAACGTGCAGGGCCCCTTCTCCACCGGCACCGTGTGGTCGTGGCGGCTGAACACACAAGTGGCAGAGGTGCTGTCGGCCCGAGCCGGTGCCACCGCAGCGCTGGCACTGAGCAGAACGATCAGAGGCAGGAACCGTGCTGGGCGCATGAGCACAAAACCCCTCGGCCTCCCATTCTCACGTGCCTTTTCAACAACGGCCGGGCAGCGCCTGGGCGAGCACCGTGATCAGGGCCGTCTCCACACTCAGGATCCGTTCCCCCAGAGCAACCCGCTGCGCGATCACCGCTGCGACCCGTTGCACCTCGAAGGGCGCGACCCCCTGGCGGCCAACCTGCTCCAATCCTGAGCCTGCAGCCTGGGATTGGAGCAGGAGTTGTTCGGCTCACGACGAACAGCTGTAGTGGGACACCCCCCCGGCATTGAAGAACTCCCGCGGCTTCAGCCGGTCATAGGTCGCCGCCAACGCTGGAGGCAGCGTGTCGTAGGGATGGCTGAACACCGTCTGCAGCTCCTGGATCAGGGTGGTGTCGCCCTGCTCCGCCTGTTGATAAGCCGGCGCGATCAGCCACTCACGCCAGGTGACGGCCGGATTCACGCGCTGCATCGCCGTGGATCTCGCGCCGAGGTCGCCGCCTGCGGTGATCTGCTCCCGCCAACGCCCCAGCCACTGCGTCCATTGCGCATCGAGCTGCTCGGTGCTGGGGAGGTAGAAGCTCTCCTTCAGGGCTGCAAGATCCTCGGGGATCTCCGAGAGCCTGCGGAAGAAGATCGTGTAATCCACCTTGGAGGCCACCAGCAGCTGCAGCAGCGCGTTCACCAGCTCGGCGTCATAGCTGATCAGACCGAGCTTGCTGGCCCACATCGCCTCGAGCTCCTGGGTCATCGCTTCGGCGAAGCCGTCGCGGAGCTGATCCAGCCGCGCCAGGGCCTCCGCATTGCCGGTGAGCAGCGGCCGCAGGGCTGTCCAGAACATCTGGTAGTTGGCTTCGGCCGCCAGCGGTTGGTTGAAGAAGCTGAAATGCTCGCCGCCGCCGGTCCAGGGTTGAAATCCGGGGTCAAACAGTTCGCAGAAGCCGAAGGGGCCGTAGTCGAGGGTGTAGCCACCAGCGGCGCAGTTGTCGCTGTTGAAATTGCCCTGGCAGTAACCCACACGGATCCAATTCGCCACCAGAGCGGTGAGCCGCCCGCGAAACAACCGAGCCAGCTCCACCACCTGGTCGCTGAACGCCAGACCCGGATCGATCTCCGGCCGGTAGTTGCGCTCGATCAGGTGACACACGATCATCCGCAGCTCCTGCAGCGCACCCGGATGCGCATTGCGGCGGACGCGACGGGCAAACAGCTCCAGCTGGCCCACGCGCAGAAACGACGGTGCCACCCGTGTGGTGATCGCCACTGGGTTGTTCACCAGGATGTCGGGATCGAACGATGTGGAGTTCGGCGCATACCAGGGCCGGCGCACGGTTTCAGCGTGGGATGCATAGAGCGTCAGCGAGCGTGAGGTGGGAACGCCCAGGGCGTGCATCAACTCCTGCGCCAGAAACTCGCGCACGCTGGAGCGCAGCACGGCGCGTCCATCGGCGCCGCGGCAGTAGGGCGTGGGGCCACCGCCTTTGAGTTGCAGTTCCCAGCGCTTGCCGTTGAACAGGCCCTCAAACACGGAGATGGCCCGGCCATCGCCATAGCCGTTGCCGGTGCCGAACGGGCACTGCTGGATGTATTCACTGCCGTAGATCGAGAGGGCATAGCCGGTGGCCCAGCCCACAGGCCGCATCGGCGCCCGCGCCACGCTGATGTCGCCGGAAAACAGCCGGCGGAACGGCGCGTCATGCACCAGCGCATCGCTCAGGCCCAGTTCCTTGAAGAAGGCTGGACTGTGCGCCACATACTCCGGATCTGGAAGCGGCGTGGGCGTGACCGGCACGTAATGACCGGAGAACACCTGGCGGGGCTGGTGATCCTGGCCATCAGCGCTCGCGTCAGGATCAGCCTGCAGCGCATCCAGCAGCGAATAGTCGGCCCGTTGGGCGAATTCCGCGAAAGTTGTGGCTGGCATGGGCTCGGCCCTGAAGCTCAGGTCATCATCCCTACCTCTGGGGTTGACCTGACGGGGCCAGCAGCTCCCCGGTCAGCACCTCAGCAATAGCCGCCCAGAACGCCGCCCTGTCCTGTTCGACACGGGCACGCATGGACGCAACGTCGTTGATGGCTGACGCCTGGCTCTGGCAGAGCTCCATCACCATCTGCTCGGCCAAGGGGCCATGGCTGTCGCCATGCAGTTTCTGCACCAACGTCCTCCATGGCCAGGAGATCAATCTCAACGTGACTGAGAGATCGAGGTCCGCCGAGCTGTGGCGGCAAGCGGATGATGCGATGGCAGCAATGGCGAACCCATAGGTGCGATCTGCTCCTGGAGAGACTTCAACAGCAGCGTGAAATCCCAGACGGCAAACACATGGTGCTGCATGAACAGGCGCAGCTGGCCGATGGTCTGAATCGGGAGGGAGCGCGAGATCACCGGCTGGCCTCAGAGCCCCAGTTCTGTCAAACCCGGAAAATCATCAGGGCGTGGTCCATCCCCCCAGGTGAAGAGCCTGTCGCCCATTTGCGCTTCAGAAACTGGAGAATCTCATCCCGGCCCCTGATGAATTCGCTGCGATGTCGCCAGAAGCTGTCTTCTGCGTAGGCATTTTCGGCCATCCGAGCCGTCTGGATGGCGGTTTCACGGGTGAAGGGAGGAAAGGGAGGCTTGCCGGTCATGCTTGGGTTGGAAGGTTGAGGTGAATTCGAATCCACCGCTGAATTCCCTCACAAAAACCTGGTCGCCAGCACCGCAGTGAGCACGTCTTCTCAGCGGTTTCACGGCTGAGGCCACGGTGCGTTGATGAAGGCGAAGCGGCGGAACACCGGCGCTTCGAACAACAGCCCGGACCACCCGAAATCCTGCAGCCATCGCTTCGGGGTCTTGCGCAGCCGTGCCGCCGGGCGCTGCTGGCGGGTCTGATCTGGTGTGTGGTGGTGATCAGGGGACCCGCCTGACGAAGGCCAACCATCACCTGCTGGCGTCCATATCTTGCAACCACCGTTCAAGGCTTGCTGTGAAATCCAACGTCCCACGTCAGATCAAACCCTCCCGCGAGCTGCTGAACGGTTCGGTGCGCAACGGTTGGAACCTCCTCAAGCGCACACCTCCCCTGGTGTTCGCCATGGCAGTGCTGGGCCTGGGCCTCATCACCGCCAGCGGGGTGCTGGTCAAGGGATTGCGCAAGGCCAATGACACGATCACCGTGACCGGGGCCAGCACCGAACGCATCACCTCCGACTATGTGGACTGGTCCGTGGAGGTGACCCAGAGCGGGCCCACCCAGCAGGCCTCATACCAGGGCTTGCAGCCGGCAGTGGCGAAGACCGTGGCCTTTCTCAGGGCCCAGGGCATCGAGCCCGATGAGCTGGAGCTCGATTCGGTGAAATCGGAGAAACAGGACGTACGCGATCCCCGCACCGGTGAGCTGCGCTCCACCACCTGGACCAGCAGGCAGGCGATCCAGATCGGCAGCTGGAACGTGGACAGGATCCACACGATCTCAGGACGCATCGGGCAGCTGATCGGCCAGGGCGTGCCGCTCACGATCAATCAGCCCGCCTACACCTTCACCAAACTCGCCGAGAAGCGGGTCGACATGCTGGCCAAGGCCACCAGGGACGCTCGCGCCAGGGCGCGCGCCATCGCCTCAGAAGCTGGCTCCGGCATCGGAGCGATCACCAATGCCGACACCGGCACCTTCCAGATCACAGCCCCCAATTCCACCGAGGCCAGCGGCGCAGGCTCCTATGACACCCGCACCATCGACAAGGACATCACGGCGGTCATGGCCGTGACCTTCCGCGTGGACTGAGAAGGGAATACATCACCAGGCCCGTGGCGCCATGCAGCAGGCGCAGGTTGGGGCTCCAGGGGGAACGCTTCCGCAACATCAACCCTGCTCCCAACGGAAACCCTGGTCCTTCCAGGCTTTGGGATCCTCGATCGGCTCCAGATGCGTGAGCACATGGGTGCGGGTCAACGTGGCGGCCACCCTTTGCTCCAACTGCTCGCAGAGGTCGTGCCCGGCCTGCACGGTCCAGTGGCCAGGCACGAGCACGTGGAAGGCCACGAAGCGACGCGAACCGGCCACCCGGGTCCGCAAGGCATGGAAACGGATTTCGTCGGTTTCACAGGCCGCCAGCAGATCCTCCACAACCTGTTGCTCGTGATCAGGCAAGGCGCGATCCAGCAGGCCTGAGGCGGTTTCATGAAACAGCTTCCAGCCGGTGATCACGATGTTCAACGCCACCGCGATCGCAATCAGCGGGTCGAGGATCGTCAGGCCGGTCAGCTTCACCAGGCCGATCCCCAGAACCACACCGATGGAGGTCCACACATCGGTGAGCAGATGGTGGGCATCGGCCCTCAGGGTGATCGAGTCAAAACGCCGCGAGGCCTTCAACAGCACCCAGGCCACCACACCGTTCAGTGCGGTTGCCACCAGAGAGATGGCCAGGCCGATGCCCAGTTGCTCCAACGGCTGGGGCTGCTGCAGGCGCCCGATGGCGGCCTGAATGATGGCGAGGGCTGCCACCACAATCAGCACACTTTCCAGCCCGCTGGAGAAGTATTCAGCCTTGAAGTGGCCGTAGTGGTGTTGGCGATCGGCAGGTTTGGCGGCCAGGGTCAGCGCCCAGATCGCGCCAAGGGCGGCAACAAGGTTCACCCCCGACTCCATCGCATCGGAGAGCAGACCCACCGACCCGGTCAGATGCCAGGCCAGCGTTTTCAGCACGATCGTCGCGACCGCCGCTGCCAGGGACAGCAGCATGTATGCGCGGGGTGAGGCCAAAGCCATGGGCAAGGGAAGCGCTATCCCGGACCATCAAGTGTGGTGGATCGTGGCCCAACCCGCTTGTCGTTGCGGCGACGGACGGAAGGTGGTACCCCGATGGTTCAGCCCAGCACCTGCCTGAGCGCAAACAGCCCGAAGGCGATGAACAGGCCGCCGCTGAGACGATACAGCAGCTGCTCGCTGATGCGGCCACCGATCCACTTGCCGGCGCCCACCGCCAGCCAGGTGACCAGGGCATGGCCGGCCAGGGTGCCCGCCAAGAGGCCGGCAAACGTGAAGGCCGGTGCAGTGGCCAGAAAGATGGTGGTGAACTGGGTGCGATCGCCCAGCTCGGCGATGAACACCAGCACGAAGGATTCCCAGATCACCGTCCAGGTGGTGCTGATGCGGCGCCGGCTCTCCGCTTCATCAATGGCCTGCTGCGCTTCCTGCTCCTCCTCGTCGGCCTCATTCGCCCCCATGCCCTGGGCATCGACGAGCAGCTTGAGGCCAAAGCCGATGAACAGAGCCGCCGCCAGCCAGGGCACCACCGTGGCGGGCAGCAGCTCGCGCAGGCCGTAGCCCAGGCCCAGGGAGATCAGGGTGACGGCCGTGAGGGCGGCAAAGGCGCCGATGAACACATCGCGGCCGCGGTGGCGCGCCGCCAGGATCAGCGCCATGAAGAAGGTCTTATCACCCAGCTCAGCCAGGGTGATGGCGGTGAGGCTGGCCCCGAAGGCCGCCACACCGGGATCGGATGGGAGGGGTGCAGGCATGCTGCAAACCTGCCGCAGCACCCATGAAGAAGTCATGAGGTTGGGCTGATGAAGCCGTCATGAGGTGGCGGTACCGTTCGGCAGCTCCACCAGCAGCAGGCAACGGCCCGGCCTGCTCTCGCCGATGCGGAGATCACCGCCATGGCGACGGGCGACGGCCCGGGCGATGGCCAGCCCCAACCCCGAGTGACCACCGCGATCGCGGCCTCTCCAGAAGCGATCGAACACCTGCTCCTGCAGCCGCGCCGGGATGCCCGGCCCCTGATCGATCACCGCCACCGTCACGTGACGCAGCCCGGGGGTGACCGCGATGTTCACGGTGCCGCCCTCGGGGCTGTGGCGGATGGCATTCAGCACCAGGTTGGTGAACAGGCGCAGCAGATCCTGGCTCTGCCCGCAGATCAGCTGGCGACGGGTGGCGGGATCAGGCGTCAGCCGCAGATCGATCGATCGGGCGGCGGCCTGGGGCTCATAGGTGCGGATCAGATCTTCCAGCAGCTCCAGCAGGTCGAACTCTTCGCTGGCACCTGGCTGCAGAAACAGGTCGTCTCCAGCCTGCTGCTGACGCGCCAGGAACAGCAGATCATCCAGCAACTGGCCCATGTGGCTGGTGAGGGCATCGAGATCTCGCCAGGCGAGCCCAGGCTGGCACTGCAGTTCCGGCGGTACGGCGGCCAGCAGGGTGCGCAGGGCCGTGAGCGGGTGGCGCAGCTCATGGGAGGCATCGGCTGTGAACTGCTGCAGGGCGCTCACCTGCTGTTGCAGCGGTGAAAAGGCGAGCCGCAACATGCGTCGCCCAACCAGCAACGCCGCCAGAACGGTGACGACCCCACCGAGCAACAGTCCCCGCTTGAGCCGCAGCAGATCGGCCTGCGCTGCCTGATCCGACCGGGCCACACGCACTCCACCAAGACCGGGCACGGGCTGCCAGAGGCCCATGCCGCCCCGCCATCGCTGCCAGGTCTGCTGAGGCTGCAGGGTTTGGGGTATTGCCAAGCGGCCCTGCTCACTCAACAGATGGCCCTGGGTGTCAAACCACTGCACTCGCTGCTGATCGAGGCCTTCGATGGCGAGCTGAGACCGGGTTCCCTGAAACTTGGCCTTGCCCTCAGGCTCACGGGCCTCGTGGGCGATCAGCGGCAGCTGGGCCGCAGCACTGGCCGCCAGCTGGCGCAGCTCGCTGCGCTGATCCTCGCTGCGCTGCAGCACGATGCCCCAGTAGAGCGAGCCTGAAAACGCACTCAGCAGCAGCACGGCAAAGCCGCCCCCCTGGAGCACCAGGCGGCGCTTGAGCTGCAGCGGATCAGGCGGCAGGGGTGGGGTTGAGGCGGTAGCCAAGGCCGTAGACCGTCTCGATCAGGTTGGCAGCACAGCCCGCCGTGCTGAGCTTCTGGCGCAGGTTGCGCATGTGGGCGCGCAGGGCGTCGTCTCCCACCGCACGCCGCCCGTCGCCGCAGCCCAGCAGCAGGGCTTCTTTGCTGCAGCAGCCGCCTTCAGCCCGCAGCAACTGCTCCAGGAGCAAGGCCTCCTTGCGGGTGAGCTCCAGCGGTTGTCCAGCCACCAGAACCATGGAGTCGCCAGGACGCAGCTGCAGGGGGCCGCAGCGCAGCTCGGCCCTCAGGGGGCGATGAGCCCGGCGCAGCAGGGCCTGCAACCGAGCGCGCAACACCGCTGGATCAAACGGTTTGACGACATAGTCGTCGGCACCGCTCTCAAAGCCCGCCACCTTGCTGGCGCTGCCGTCGCGGGCGGTGAGCATCAGCACCAGCGGTTGGTGCCGTTGGCGGCGGCGCAGGCTCTGGCAGAGCGCCAGACCATCGGCATCGGGCAGACCCAGATCCAGCAGCACCAGATCAAAACGCTCCTGCTCCAGCCAGGCGAGGGCTTCTGCTGCGGTGGAGGCCGTATCTGCGGCATAGCCCCACTGCACCAGCAGACGCCGCAGGGCCTGCTGGAGGGTGGGATCGTCTTCCACCACCAGCAGTTTCATGGCTGCTGTGGCTGACGCTCTGTCTCAGCCTCAAGCTGCAGGGTGCACTTGCGGATACCCAGGGCCGCCAGGCGCTCGCGGGCCAGGGCCAGCAGGTCGTTGGGCTCGAGCCGCTGGTCGACCAGCCCCGCTCGATCAATCAGCAGGTGGGCGGTGAGGGCCGTGCGGGACGTGCTCAGCCCCCACACATGCAGCTCCTCGACCGCCAGCACCCCTGGCAGGGCTGAGAGGACAGCCTCCACCTGGGTGAGATCGACATGCCGCGGCGCAGCATCGAGGTTGAGGGCCACCGCCTCGCGCAGGAGCCCTGTTGCGCTCCAGATCACCGCTCCGCCCACACCGATGGCGGTCATGGCATCGAGCCACAACCAGCCGGTGAGCCCCACCAGCAGCGCACTCAGCAACACCGCCACCGACACGGCCGCATCGGTGAGCAGGTGCAGCACGGCGGCACGCTGGTTGAGGTCGTGGTGATGGTTGTGACCGAACAACCGTGCGGAGAGCAGGTTGATGACGATGCCGGCCGCCGCCGCCCAGGCCACCGGGCCCACGATCAGCGGCACCGGGTTGAACAGCCGCTGGATGGCTTCCACCACCACCACCACTCCGGCACTGAAGATGAGCAGGCCATTGAGCAGCGCCGCCATCTGGGTGCTGCGGCCATAGCCATAGGTGAAGCGCCCGCCGGCAGGGCGACGGCTGAGCTGATCCGCCCCCCAGCCGAGCCCGAGGCCCACCACGTCGCCGAGGTTGTGGAGGGCATCGCCGATCAGCGCCAGCGAGCCGAAGCCAAAGCCCACCACCAGCTGCAGGGCGGTGAGACCGCTGTTGAGGGCGATGCTCCAGCGGAAGGCACTGGACGCCCGGCCGTGAGATGACGCCTGCTGCCCGTGCTCGTGCCCCTGCTCGTGACTGTGCTGGTGGCCCATGGCTCAGGACTCCTGCTGGGCAGCCAGGATCCAGCAGGAGAGCAGCACCTTGCCCTCGCGGCTGGAGCTGCAGTGCTTGACGGCCATCGACGGTCCCGTGGAGCCAATCAAAATGTATTCATCTCACCGCAAGGGTGGAGCTGCAGTGGCCGGTCGGCCGGAGCCAGCAACCATCCCCAAGACGAAGGCGCCCCGTGGGGGGCGCCTTAGCATCGGTTGCGGAACACGGCCTTGGCAGTTGGGGCACGACCCGTTCGGGTGTCTGTGGTTCACGCATGACCTGTCTGGGGCCTGGCAGGTAAGGAAAGGAGATCACGTCTGGGAGAAGAGATGCTCGGAGCTTGACCTTCTCGGTTGTGATCCTGGCTCGGGTTATGCAACCCAAGAGTTAAGAACACGGATCAGCAGCGCCATCGGGATGACTGTTGTTTTCACCGACACCTCCGCTGTGTACACCGGCTCGGGTGATCCCTGGCCGGACTCTGTTGGAGGGTGAGGGTCGGGTGGGCTCCCGGGCCTCCCCTCAACTTCAAAGTACGTCGCGGCGGCGGCCGTGGGGGCTCGCTGGAGTACCTGTTCCCGTACCTCGTGAAACCCAGTCAGCGCAGACATTCACAGCAGAGATTCACAGCAGACATTCACAGCCCCTGCCTGAACCAGCGGATCTGCGCCACACGGCCTTGGCGCCTCGCTCACCGCCTCCAGGAACGGGCCGTCGACGAAGGTCGAAGCCTGTCGCCCACTGGCTGTCGTGGGGGCAGGTTTCGCCGGCCTGAACACCGACATCAGTGGGCCTGCAACGCCGTGATCGGATCGAGTTGGGCCGCCCTGCGCGCCGGCAGCACGCCGAACACGAGGCCGATGGAACTGGAGATGCCCAGGGTGAGCAGCACGGTGACCCCATCGAGGGTGGCGGGCAGGGGCGTGAATGCCGCAATCGCCGCTACGGAGCCCACGCCACAGGCCACCCCCAGCAATCCACCGAGGCTGGAGAGCACCAAGGCTTCCATCAGAAACTGAAGCAGCACATCTCTGCTGCGAGCGCCCACGGCTTTGCGCAGACCGATCTCCTGGGTGCGCTCGCTGACCGCGACCAACATGATGTTCATGATGCCGATCCCACCCACCAGCAGGGAGATCGATCCGATCGCCGCCAGCATCAAGGTGATGCCGCCGCTGATCGTGTCCACGATCGCCATCACCTCCTGCTGGGAGCGCACCTCGAAGTCGTCATCCCGAAGGATGTGATGCCGCTGACGCAGCAGGTTGGTCACCTGAAACAGGACCGTTGCCGTGCTGCGCGGATCGCGCACTTCCACGTTGATGAAGCTGAGGCTGATGCCGCTGGTGGGATCGCGGCCACTCAGCTTGTTGGCCATGGTGCTGATCGGGATGTAGGCGCTCTCGTCAAGGTTCTGACCGAAGGAGGCCCCCTTGGCTGCCATCACACCAAGCACCTCGAAGCCTTGATTACGGATGCGCAGCTGCTGGCCCACGGCACCTGCCCGGGGGAACAGCTGGTCAGCCAGATCCGGGCCGATCACCACCACGTTGTGCGCGGCCCGCAGATCCTGCGCGGTGAAGAAACGACCTCTCGCCACATCCATCCGGCGTACGCCCAGAAAGGCTGGGGTCACCCCGTGCACCGCAACGGTTTTGGTGCGGGAGCCAGCCTGGGCCACCTCGCTCAGACTGATCTGGGGAGCCACCGCCCGGACGCTGGGCACCTGCTCGGCGATCGCCTCGGCATCGGCCAGCACGAGGGTGCGCGGCAGGCTCACCCCCTGATGGCGGGCGTTATGGCTGCCGGGAGCGACGAACACCACATTGGAGCCGAGCACGTTGAGCTGGGCGGCGGCAAGGTTCTGGGCGCCGCGTCCCACGCCCACCAGCGTGATCACGGAAGCGTTGCCGATCACGATCCCCAACATGGTGAGGAGGCTGCGCAGACGGTTGCTCTGCAAGGTGACCACCGCCATTCCAACGGTGTCGCGCAGGGGTGGATGGCGGGCCATGGCAGGAGATCGGCCGCGGGCGGCGGCTGTCATGACGCCAGGGGCCGAGGGGCCGGTTGCGCAGACGCCTCCGGGCCGATGGTCCGCTCGAGACGCCAGAGGGCGTCATCGGCCCTGCAGCGCCAGCCCGGCGGAGCCGATTCGAGCCCGATCTGATGCCCCAGCAGGAGGCGATCCTCAGCCCCGATCGGCCCCAGCTGAAACCGTTTCAGTTGAAAGGGATGCAGCACGAGACGGCGCAGGGCACCGCTGTCACCATCCAGCTCCAGTCCGTAGAGGCACACCAGATCAGAGCGCCAGGGGGCGTGGGCCGGCAGCCCCTCGTAGTCGTTGATCAGATCGCCACAGCCATAGAGAATCAGTCGATCGCCGTGCAGTTCCAGCGGCAGCGCATGGTGGGAGGAGTGGCCGTACACCACATCCACCCCGGCGAGGTCGATCAGCTGCTGCGCCAGCCAGCGGTGCTGTTCGGGAATGGCTGGCACCCAGTTGGCACCCCAGTGCAGCGACACCACCACCCGATCGCCGGGCCTGCGCTGGCGGCAGATGCAGCGCATCAGCCACTTCACGGTGCCGAGGTCGATGCCGCTCAGCAACGCAACCCCGGGCCGATCCGGCGTGGCTGCCCAGTCTGCGGGCACGCCGCTGCTCGGCAAGGCCCAGGCAAAGAGCAGCAACTCGCCGCCACCGGGCAAGGCCAGACGGGCCGGAGCCTGGGCCTGGTGTGCCGTCAGCCCGGCCCCCACCGCCGTGACACCCGCCAGGCGCAGGTTGCGCAGGGTGTCGGCCAGCCCGTTGAAGCCCCAATCGAGCACGTGGTTGTTGGCCAGGCAGCAGGCGTCGATGCCGGCCGCCCGCAGGCAGGCGGTGTTGGCTGGATGCATGCGGTAGTGCACCGCTTTGTGGGGCCAGGGCTGGTCCCAGGTGGTGATCGACGTTTCCAGATTGACGATGCGCAGGTGCGGCGAAAACGCCGCCATCCAGCCGAGGGCGTCACCCCAGGGAGCGGTCGGGGCAAGCGGGGTCGGGATCGGGCCGTTGCGACGCTCCGCCAGCTGCACGTAGTGGCGCGCATCGCGCACCACCGGCTCGTGGAGGCCTGGATCGCAGTGCTGGGGCATCACCTGGTCGATGCCACGACCCAGCATCAGATCGCCGCCCAGCAACAACCTCAGAGGTTCCGCTGCCATCGCTGCTGCACGGCGGCTGCCGCGAAGATCAGCAGGCCGGCGCCGATCAACAGGGCCATGAGCCTGCTCGCCTGCAACACCGGAATCACGGCCACCACCAGCCAACCTGTTCAACTGCACCCGCTCTAGGCAGGGCAGATCGGCAGATCACCTCGAGGGCTGTTTCGCCGGCGGGATTGCCGCAGGACCCGCACGAAGCTGCTGCCGAATGATCCGCAGGGTCGGCACACGCCGGAACTGATCAGGTAGCCGACAGGATCGGGTTGCCCCATGCTTGAGCAGATCGCGCTTCTCAACTGCTAGTGGCACGGAACACAAAGAAACCACCTGCCTGGCTGCTGGTGTTGCTGATGGCGGTTGTCCTGGTTGTTGTCGCTCTGGCGTCGGGTGTGGTCAACGCCAAGGATGGATCCCCGTCGAACTCTCCTGGCAACTGGGTGACGCTCGATGGCCAACGCGTGATTGAAATCAAAGTGGCTGCGGGGGCACAGAAACCTGCTTTGCTTGCTGGACGCCTCAGTGCGGAACTGCGGACCTTTGCCAACGACAACACCCGCTCACCCGATCAACTCGTGGTGGTGGAGCAACCGCCTTACTGGATGGTGGCGGAGCAAAAGGCCGATGGAGAGATCGTGCCAGCACTCGCGGTGGACGAGCGGGCAGCGCAGAGCTTCGGCCTATCCCAGCAGGCTCTGACTGAGCGTTACCGCGATCAGTTGCGTGCTGCTGTTCAGCAATACCGCAGCAGGCGTAATCCGGAGGCCTGGTTGCGCGGCACCGTGCTGGCTCTGCTCGTGCTCGGGGCCTATGTGCTCTGGCTGCTCGCTCAGCGCCGCTTGATTCAGCGTCTGCGGAAGTGGCTGCTGAAGCATTCGCCAGGGCTGCAGATGGGCGCAGCCCGCCTGATGGAACCAGACCAGCTGCGCTCCGCTCTGTTGGGCAGCCTCAGCCTGCTGAACTGGTCCCTGCTGCTGCTGATCAGCTATCTGCTGATCCCGCTGCTGCTGGGATTCTTCCCGCCCACCCAGGTGCTCGCGGCCGGGCTGCGCGGGCAGATCGCGGCTGTGCTGCGGGGCCTGGTCTCGGCAGCGTTGCAGGCCATTCCCTCGCTGCTCACGATCGGCGTCATCCTGGCCGTCACGGCGCTGTTGGTGCGGGCCAGCAACAGCTGGTTCCGGGCCGTGGGCCATGGGCGGGTGCGCCTGCCTGGCTTCTATCCCGAATGGGGCCGACCGACGGGCCGCATCGCGGCCGTGTTGATCGTGATGGCCGGTCTGGTGGTGGCCTATCCCTATGTGCCGGGGGCAGGCAGTCGCACGTTCCAGGGTGCAGGCCTGTTCGTCGGTGTGCTGGCGGCCCTCGGCTCCAGTGCGGTGGCCACCAATGTGATCAGTGGTCTGATGCTCATCTACACCCGTGGATTCCGCGAGGGCGACCGGGTGGAGATCAATGGGGTCGTGGGGATCGTTCAGGATCGGGCCATGCTGGTGACGCGAATCCTCACGCCGCGTCATGAGGTGGTGAGCATTCCCAACGCCACCGTGATCGGGGCGTCGATCGTGAACTACAGCCTTGCCTCACGCGAGATCAACCGGCCCGTTGCGGTGGCCACAACGATCACCATCGGCTACGACGTGCCCTGGCGTCAGGTGCATCACCTGTTGCTGGAAGCAGCCAAGCAGGTTGATGGCATCGCTGTCGAACCCGAGCCGTTCGTTCTGCAGACGTCTCTCAATGATTTCCACATCAGCTATGAACTCAATGCAGCAGTTCTGGAGGTCATGAGATATCGCCAGACACTTTCAGATCTACTGGGTGCGATTCAGGATCAGTTCGCGGCGGCGGATGTCGAGATCCTCTCGCCGGGTTACCACGCCATGCGTAATGGCAACCCCAGAACCATTCCTCCGCACTGGCACGGTTGTGAAGCAGTGGTGGTCGCAGCACCTCAGAAAGAACAGGGCTGAGGCAGGGGCGAGGCTCCGGTGCTCCACGTCTTGGTGCTGGCCGTCAGCCAGTCAACACGTGGTCAGCGGTCTTGCTCTGCCCTGTTGTCGTTGCCAAGCGACACCTCGGCTCGGGAGCATGGCCTGCAGGCAGCAGGGTGATGATCAACAGCTTCCTCTCGACCATGAGCCTGTGGGATCCGGCCCTGATCGAGCAACTGGCCGGCCAGCACCAGTTGATCACCGATACTCCCTCGGACATCATCGAACCGCCCGAAAACTCCCTGATCATTGCCATCAGATCCCCTTCTCCTGGCTGGCATTCTTCGAGGGGGGCATGCCTTTCTCTGTTTCAGGCGTTCCAGACATTCGCCGACACCTGAACGTGGTCCTGCAGTAGCCCAGACCCCTCAACCCATGGTTCGGCGCATCGATGGACAGCCCCTTCATGGCCGCCATCGCCACCGGGCTGGCTGAGCGGGGCTTGCGGGTGGTGCGCTTCGGCCAGCAGGTGCTGGCACGGGGCTGAGAGGCTTGGAAGAGCGGTCGATCAAGGATCGCCAAGATCAACCCCCCAGCCTCGGCCCTGCCATGCAGATCGTGATCCTCGACGGCTACACGGCAAACCCCGGTGATCTGAGCTGGCAAGACATCGAAGCGCTCGGCCCGTGCACCGTGTTTGACCGCACGGACGCTGATGCGGTGGTCTCCCGTGTGGGCCATGCCGAGGTTGTGCTCACCAACAAAACACCGCTGCCGGCCGACACCCTCGCCGCGTTGCCGCATCTCAAGCTGATCAGCGTGCTGGGCACAGGTTTCAACGTGGTCGACGTGGCGGCGGCCAGGGCGCGGGGCATCACGGTGTGCAACGTGCCGGCCTACAGCACCCCTGGGGTGGCCCAGGCGGTGTTCGCCCTGCTGCTGGAGCTCACCAACCGCGCCGGCCTCCACAACCGCACGGTGCACGAGGGGCACTGGAGCGCCTGCCGGGATTTCTGCTATAGGGACGGGGAGCTGGTGGAACTGGCCGGCCTCAGCCTGGGGATCGTGGGGTATGGGGCGATCGGCGCGGCGGTGGCAGCTGTGGGCCGCGCCTTCGGCATGCGGATCCTCGCCAACCGTCGCCGTGGCCCGGGCGCCATCGCGGAGGGCGGCGCCTTCGTCGACCTCGATCGCCTGTTTGGCGAGAGCGATGTGGTGAGCCTGCACTGCCCGCTCACACCCGACACCCAGGAGCTGGTGAACGCCAGCCGTCTCGCCCGGATGAAGCCGACGGCCTACCTGATCAACACCGCCCGGGGTGGGCTGGTGCACGAAGCCGATCTGGCGGCCGCCCTCAACGCCGGCCGCATCGCCGGCGCAGGCCTCGACGTGCTTGCCGTGGAACCACCGCGCGTCGACAACCCGTTGCTGACCGCAAGGAATTGCGTGATCACCCCCCACATCGCCTGGGCCACCCACGCCGCCCGCCGCCGGCTGATTGCCATCTCAGCCGCCAACATTGCCGCCTTCCTCGCCGGCACACCGCAACACGTGGTGAATGGAGCCGACGCGTGACGTTCGACGACTGGGGCATGGGGCCGCACGATCACCGGATCCACAGTTGGGGCGATGCTTTTTGAGCAGGACGCGGGCGCCTGGCAGGACTTGGTTGCATCCTTGGAGAGGTGAGGCGCCCTTCACCTGCAGAACCCGCAACGCACAGCTGCATGTCGACCCGATCCCTCCAGCGCATTGCTGCCGGTTCCCTCAGCATGGCCCTGTGTGGCTTGTTGAGCAGTGAAGTGATGCGACCGGCTGGTGCCCAGGTGGGGATCAGGCCAGTGAAGGTGGCGGCCGTCGATTTCATCCCCGCCTGGGGTGACCTTGACGGCAACATTCGCCGCCTGGTGGAAGCAGCCGATCGCGTGGCAGCCGAGGGGGTGCAGTACGCCGTGTTTCCGGAAACGGCGATCAGCGGCTACGACTTCTCAGGTCCAGCCCAGTTGGCTCCCTTCGTGGACACCATCCCGGGCCAGGCCACCGACGCGCTGCTGCCGGTGCTGAAGCGCACCGGGATGTACATGAGCGTTGGCATCGCCGAGAAAGATGCCAACACGGGGATCTTCTACAACACAGCTGTGTTGATGGGGCCTGAAGGCATCATCGGCAAATACCGCAAGAACGGCCTCAATGGCCAGGACGTGCAACTGTTCGGGCCGGGCGACACCGATGTCGGCGTGTTTGACACACCGATCGGCCGGATCGCGCTGATCATCTGCTACGACGACACCTACTGGCAATACGACCGGTTGGCCGCCCTGCGCGGTGCCCAGATCATCGGCTGGCATTCGGTGTCGGATCGGGTGATGCCCGGCACGCCTCCGGCTCAGGCGAAGGGCAATCACTCCACCGTGGCCAGCGTGCAGCACATGAGCGCACTCAACGGCGTGTGGGTGATCGGTGCCACCCGCAGCGGCATTGAGCGCAATCCGATCAATGGCAGCCAGCTTTATTACAACGGCGGCTCCAGCATCTGGTCACCCCAGGGCCGCAAGCTGGTGCAGGCACCGGTGGTGCCTCCCGCCGTACTTCCGCCCGGGTTGAACGGAATCATTGCCACCACGATCACTCCGGCCGAAGCCGATCCGGAGCGCGAGAAACGCATGGCCGCCCGCCGGCCTTCGCTCTACAACCCGCTGCTGGCCCTGCGCCGGGCACCGGTCGACACCACAGCCACCGCCACGCCGCGCCCGGTGCAGCTGGCCGCCGCCCAGTGGACGGGTGATGCGTCGCGCCTCAGCAGCAGCCAACCCCGGCCCCAGGAGCTGCTGGTGCTGCCCGAGCTCTCCGGTCTGCCCCGCGGGCTGAAGGCCGCTGAGATCAGCCGCCGAGCGGAGCGGCACGGCGGCGCCTTTGAGCAGCTGCTGGGCCAGCGCGCCAAGGCCGGCAACGGCTACCTGGTGGGGAGCTATCCCGAGCGCGATGGCTCCAAGGTGTTTCACACCGTGGTGTTGGCCGGCCCGGCCGGCACCGTGCTCGGCCGCTACCGCGCCACCCACCTCGGCCCGGCCGAGCAGGACTGGGCATCCCCGGGCGAGGCGCCGCATGTGGTGGCCACGCCGCTGGGGCGCATCGGCCTGGCCACAGCCGCCGACCTCGCCGTAACCGAGCTCACGGGGCTCTACCAGAGCCTGCGTACCGATGTGCTGGCCGTGCCCTCCGGTGATCCTGCGGCGTTGAAGGTGGAGATCGATCCCAGGCTCTATGCGGTGAGCGATCCCCCCACCGGCCGCGCCGATCTCCATCCCTACCTGGCCGCCAAGCTCGGTCAGTTCTGGCTGGTGAGTGGTGGCCGGCGCGTTGGAACCTCGACGGCCGCGGGGATCTATGGCCCTGAACCGGTGGTGCAGACCCCCACCCTCACCGCCGCCGCCGGTGCGGATGCCGTGCGCCACCGCACGGTGGTGCCGGCGCCGGGCACCTGGATCAACCAGCAGCAGCTGATCGATGGCCAGCGCAATGACCTGTTCAGGCCTCTGGTGCTCGATCCCGGCAACGCCTGCCTCCAGCGCTGGAAGCGGGCGGGGCATGGCCTGGTGGGCTGCCCGTGACCCCGGTGCGTGCTCCGGCAGGGGCTGCCCTGGCTGGCTGGTTGCTGCTGGGGTTGGTGTTCGGGCTGCTGATGTGGCCGTATCAGGCCCTCTCCGAACTGGGCTTCCGCCTGCAGCGGGGGCTCTGGCTGGCGGCTCAGCCCCAGCCCTTGGTCGGCTGCCTGGTGGTGTTTGCGGCCACGAGCCTGCTGGTGCTGCTGGCCTGGGGGCCGCTGGCCGCGGGCCGCGGTGGCGGCACCGCTGCATTGCTCGCGCTCGATCGCGCCGCGCCTCGCCAGCGCACCGCGCAGGAGACGCTCTGGCTGCAACAGCTCAGTCTCGCCACCCAGCTGCGGCGGCTGCCCCTGATGCTGCTCACCCACCTGGGTGGCCTGGCGGTGGGGGTGGAGTCGCCGTCGGTGGCACTGGGAGCCAGCGTGCTGCTGGCCATCCGCCGGCGCTGGCCTCGTGTTCAGCTGCTGGCGGCCCTCTCCCCCCAACTGGTGGCCGTGATCGGCGGCGCGGCCGGGCTGGGTGCGGCGTTTCGCTCTCCCCTGCTGGCCGTGGCCTACGGCCTGGAGGAGCTGGGCCTGCGCAGCGGCCTGCCGCTGGTGCTGCCGGCGCTGCTGCTGGCGGGCAGTGGCACGCTGCTGGCCACCACCATGGGCCAGCCGGCGCGTCTGCTGGGCCTTGAACTCGGGGCCCTGGCACCGCAGCTGTGGGGCTGGGTGGTGCTGCTCACCCTGGTGGGAGCCGCTGGCGGAGCCCTGTTTGTGCGCCTGCTGCTGCCGGCGGCGGCCTGGGTGAAACGCCTGCTGGCGAAGCGGCTGCTGGTGGGCGCGCTGCTGCTGGCCGCCAGCCTCACGCTGCTGGCGTTCGTGAGTGGCGGCCTCAGCCTCAACGACGGCTCCCTGTCCCTGGCAGCGGCCCTTGCTGGTGAGTCCGTGGGCTCCCCGCTCCTCTGGCTGTGGCGCCTGCTGGCCAGCGTGCTCAGCCTGGCCCTGGGGGCCCCCGGTGGCCTGATGCACGACAGCATGAGCCTCGGTGCCCTGCTGATCAGTCCGCTGCAGGGCCTGCCTGGGCTCACCAGCAACGACCTGGCCCAGCTGGCGGCGGTGGGGGCCACGGCCCTGTTCGCCGCAGCCCATGGAGCGCCGCTGTTCTGCGCCGCCTTTGTGTTCACGCTTCAGGGTGATCCGGCCCTGCTGCCGCTGCTGTTGCTGGTGGCAGCGATGGCGGCAGCCCTGGGTGAGCGCTGGCGCGGCGAGGGCTGGAATGACCACCAGGTGCAGGCCCTGCTGGATGCCCAGCCCAGCGCCCCTCAGAACCCGAGCGCCACCCCATCGAGCCGGTGATCCACGCCAGCTTCGAGGCTGGTGCACTGGCCTGTGGCGTCGCGATGGATGCGCAGCATCCACGGCCTGCTGGGGATTCATGCCCCGATCGAGGGCGTTCACCAGGATCTGGGTGAGCCCCTGGGGGTGGGCATTGCCGCCGATCACGCCCATCAACAATTCAGGCAGGCCATCACGCAGCACCATCGCCGGCAGGATCGAGTGGCGCGGTCGATGGCCGGGGGCCAGGGCATTGGGATGGCCGGGCTGACCATGGCGGTTTGAGGACCCTGCCGAAGCATGACAAACCTGGAAACTCGGTTGTGGGGGGGCGTGGGCTGGTTGGCGGTGCCATCGGGATCGGTCAAGAAAGCCAGCGCTTCATTCGCCGCTGTGGACCGGGCGGACAACGACGTTCGCGGGACCACCAGGACGAAGAGGATGCTCAATGCCGCTGATCCCAACGACCATTTCGCACCAGCGCATGGCCATGGTGACTGGAGTGATCACGTCGTCCATGGGATCAGGTCCCCTCCAGATGGATGGGCTGGCATGGCACCGGCGGGGGCGCCCAAGGCATCGCGGCGGCGACCGGCGTAACCTTCCCCCACCTGTTCAGCTGCGATCTGCCATGCGTGCCGTGCCGCTCCACCTTGAGGCCGGCAGTGACGTGCGCCGCAGCCTCGAGGAGTTGGCCCTACAGCACCAGGCTGGTGGCTTTGTGCTGAGTGTGGTCGGCAACCTCTCCCAGGCGGCCTTCGCCTGCCCCGGCAGATCCGCCCCCACCGTGCTCCAGGGGGAGCTGGAGATCATCACGTTGCAGGGCACCCTCTCGCCGGATGGTGTGCACCTGCACCTGAGCTTCTCGGATGCCGAATGCCAGGTGTGGGGCGGCCATCTTGAGCAGGGCACCCTGGTGCTCCGCGGCGCCGACCTGCTGGTCGGATTCCTCACCGAACCGGAGGCCCCAACCCGCCAGGCGTTGACGCACGCACAGGTTCTCGCCGAACCGCGGGTGGAGATCGCCACCTTGCCGGGCTGTCCCTTCTCCCGGCGGGCGCTGCGCTTGTTGCGCACCCTCGGTATCCCCTTCCGGGACATCCAGCCCGATGCCGAGGGCAGCGTGCCCCAGCTGTTCATCGACGGGGTGGCCATCGGCGGCTACGACGCCCTGGCCGAGCTGCATAGCCGTGGTGCACTCGAAGCCCTGCGCCACCCGTGAGGGCCTGGCCGAGCAGCGGTCAGCTGCAGCTGAGCACCAGCGCGGGCTGCGGCCTGGCGATCGCCGGCTATCCGCGCTTCCGCTACGACGCCCGCGGTGGCGGCGGGCTCGGCAGCCTGGGTGCCGCGGACCACTCCGGCCGGCAGGCTCTGGTCTTTGCCCCCGCGAGCCTGGTGATCCCACCGCTCAGCTGGCGCACCACCCGGGTGCTCGGCCTGCCCTTGCCCCCGGGTGTGACCATCCGCATCGAGCCCGAGGAGCTGGCGGGCCACTGGGATCCCGCCACCGCCAGCCTCGAGCTGCGGTTTCGCGCCCGCTTCCACTGCAGCTTCGCCGGGCTCTACCAGCCCTCCGTGCTTCAGATCGACACGGTGCTCAGCAGCGCGGCGGCCCAGGGCCTTCGCCACCGCGCCACCGGACGGCCCCTGGGTGCGGATGGGCAGGCCCTGCTGGTGGGCGTCGCCACCGTGCCGCCCAGCGGAGATCCCTGGCTGGATCGCTTCCTCGGCCTTCCGGATGAGGCCCTTGCCATGCTGCGCTGCAGCTTCGTGCCTGTTCCGTGACCGGATCGCTGCCCCAACGCCTGGATCGCTGGCTCGCCCGAGCCGGCTTCAACCTGCTGATCCCAGCGTTGATCCTGCTGGTCCCCTGGCTGCAGGAACTGGTGGATCAGCTGGTGTTCGGTGGACGCTGGAACCTGCCGATGACACCGGGGGGCTCGTTTGTGGGTGTCCTGACGGCTCCCTTCAGCCATGGCGACTTCGGCCACCTGCTGGCCAACTCACTCACCTTCCTGCCCCTCTCCTGGCTGGTGCTGCTGCGCGGCCGCCGCGACTACCTGGCCGTCTGGCTGGGCGTTTACGCCACCGCCATTCCTGTGTGGCTGCTCTGGCCCAGCGGCAGCCATGGGCTCTCCGGCGTGGTTTACGGCCTGCTGGGCTACCTGCTGCTGATCGGCTGGCTGGAGAAGCGTCCCCTGTCGCTGGCCCTGTCGGTGCTGGCCCTGGTCACCTACGCCGGGGTGCTGCCAAGCCTGCTGCCGATTTTCTCACCGCCTGGCGTCAGCTGGATCGGCCACTTCAGCGGTTTCGCCGGCGGCCTGCTGGCGGCCTGGGCCGTCGCCCGCGATTGAGCAGGCGCGGTAGCGGCAGCGCTGCGCTATGCCAGTCACACCCTGCCACACGCCTCAGCGATGGAGCCAGCCAGCCAGACCGATCGTCCCAGCCCGGAAACCATCCTGGCCGCCTCCAGCCCCTGGGTGGCCGTGGTGCTCAATCTGGTGCCGGGTCTGGGCACCGGCTACATCTATCAACGCCGCTGGCGGGCCTACTGGATCACCTCCGCCGTTGCCACGGCCTGGTTTGTGGCCGGCGCCCTGCTGGGCCAGAACGTGGACGCGGGATTGATGCCCGACCTCGTGCAGCGCAACCAGCTGATCGGTCTGGCGGGTTTGTTGGCGCTGGCGGGCATCACCGCGGCCGAAGCGGGCCTGGCAGCCCGCCGCGCTCAGCCCAGCCCCAGGCAGGCCAACCCGTAGACGTCATTGAGGGACAGCGCGGGCAACACTCCCCGCACCATCCACAGGCTCTCCCCCACCACAGCAAAACCGAGGTGCTGCAGCAGCGGCGCAGAGGGGCAGGTCTTCCTTGATCAGAGCGCGAATGGGCAGCTGCGAAGCGGCCACCCGCCCTCAGATCGAGCCGTAGGCGATCTGGCAGCTGGCATTGAGCAGCTGCGCCTGATCAGCCGTGGTGGGGGGGGCGCCATTGATCAGGCCCTGCTTGCAGTCGCTGGTGACCGTGGCGTAGGGCATACCCGCTGCAGAAACGGCGAACTGCACACCGTTGGGGGGGAGGGGCTGAATCGAGCCGTAGTCGAGTTGCAGGCTGGTCTGGGGAACAACAATCACAGTGGACTGCTGGTCGGCGGCGGCATTCACGGCACTGGTGATCGCAGCGGCCGTCGCCAGGCCGGTGACACCCCAGGCCACTGAACTGGTGCGCCACCAGGGCCAGGCCGCCGGATAGGGCCGGTACCAACCGGTGGCCCAGGTGCGGGCAGGCCAGTAGCCCCGCCCGGCCCAGCCTGGATTCCAGGCCGACACCCCTGGTGCCCGTGTCAGCCCAACCCCGGGTGCACCCAGGCCAGCGCCAGGCCTCACCCCAGCCCCCGGCGCGCCCCACCCCGCCCCGGGGCGGACCCCAGCTCCCGGCGCACCCCAGCCCGCCCCGGGGCGGACCCCGGCGCCGGATGCCGGTCCGCCGACACCGCCGCCGCGCATCGGACGCGCCATGGCAGCGTCCATCAGGGGGCTGGGCAGCGGCGTGGGGAGGGGGCTGAGCCAGGGGGCTGCTGCCAGCAGGCCCAGCACAAGACCTGACAGTGCTGCAGTGGGCTGGACCCTGAGTGCTGCGGTGGGCTGAACCCTGGCCATGGCGACTCGATCAATAGATGATGTCTAGCCAGTGGATTGGACCCTGGCGGGAAGAATCCACAGAATGGTGTGCATCGGCACAGAAGCTCCCCTCGCACTGCCGCAGGGTCGGTGCGATCAGAAGGATGCCTGGGCCATGGAAACCTGCCTCTACCGCAATTGCAGCGCCCAGCTGGTGATCCTGCGCTGTATCGGTGCCGAGGCCTACTTTCTCGAGAAGGTGATTTTTCCCTTTGAAGACTGGTGTTTCCAGGCGCCCGGCGATGCCGATGTGGAGCTCTGGACCCACGGGCTCGGGGGTGCGGAGTTGCTGGAGCGCTTTGATGCCCGAACGTTGGTTCAGCAGGTCAACCAGCCAGCCGACACCGCAGCTCTCGCTGCCTGAGCAACGCCAGCCTCGAACGAACCAGGAAACGCTTCAAAGCCTCAGTTCAAAGCCTCAGTTCAAGGCCTCAGTTGTATTCGCCGGGAATGTCCTGCTTGGTCACCGTGACCCGGCCCACCCTCTGCCCCGAAATCCGCAGCAGCTCATCACCGGAAAACTCGTAACCCAGTCCCGCGCCGATCTGGGCCACGTCATCGGCCGTTGCTGCCGCTTGGACTGCCTGCCGCAGGGTGGCATCGTCCTGAACCATGCCCAGAAAGGCCTTCAAGTGAGCGAGGGACATGGCAGGTCGTCGGCGAGGCGATCCAGCAGATCGATGACATCCTGATCCACCAGTGCCAGGCGCTGCAGCACGAGCTGCAGATCCAAGGCCGTCAGCTCACCATCGGCCTGCCATTTGAGGCAGGTGCGTCCCAGACAGGTCATGCCCCCTCCTTCGCTCGGTGTGTCTTCCATCGTCATCCCGGCAGCGCAGGCTGTCTGCCCCCATCCGGGGGTGATTGCGGAGCACAAACGGTGCGGGCGGAGGCCCATGCTGCAGAAAGCTCCCGATGCTGCTCAAAATGGGGGCGTCTGTGTCCATCCGTCCCATGACCAGCGATCGCGAACGCCAGCTGGATCTGCTTCAGATCGCCTGTTGCGTGGCCTGGGCCGATGGGGATGTCTCGGCAGAGGAAAAGCGCCTGCTCGAGCAGTTGGTGGCGCGCTACTTCCCGTCCGAGGATGGATCGGATGCCACCGAGGAAGCGGCTCGACAACTGGCGGCCTGGACCCTGAATGAGGCGCTGCTGGACGAGGTGATGGCGCGGCTGACCGTCGCTGAGGATCGTCTTCTGGGGCTGAAACTGGCTTACATGATGGCCAGGGTGAGCCAACGCCCGGAGGACAGCGCCCCGATCAATCCCCAGGAAAAGGCCCTCTACCGCCGGCTGGTGGAAGGACTGAATCTCAGCGAAGCTGAGGTGAAGGAAGCGGAATGGGCCGCTGAACAGGAACTGTCCAGCGGCAAAGGGATCTGGGCCCTGCTGGGAGCCGCCTTCTCAGGCCTGGGCGCCTGGCCCAGCCCTGAGATGCTCGAGACCCCCGGCATGCAGTGGCTCTGAGTGGTCTGCTGCGCGACCAGGGCTCAGCCCAGGCCGATCTGGCGCAGGATG
Source organism: Cyanobium sp. (assembly GCA_044371095.1). Lineage (GTDB taxonomy): Bacteria > Cyanobacteriota > Cyanobacteriia > PCC-6307 > Cyanobiaceae > Cyanobium_A. Next base: position 2,803 of record JBILUH010000023.1, on the reverse strand, counting down.
CCCTGGCCGGTGATCAGCTCAGTGGCGAGACCGATCACGAAACCGAGCATGGCCAGACGGCCATTCCATGTTTCAGCGAAGGCAACAAAACCAAAACGGGGGGATTCAGCCATAACGGCAAACCTGTTGTGAAACTTCGTGTCAATGTAATTGGATCTGAGGCTCACGGGTGTATCCACTGATGCCAATCGGCGCATCTGCGGCGGGTTCGCTGTGGCACGGTGATAATGACGAAAGGCACGGTGACAGTTACGAAAGTCTGAAGTCCTGTCATTTCAGGATGGAAGCAGCAAACTTCTGCCAATCCGCACTGCTCCACCATGTCTGTTGGGACCGTGTTTCTCGAAGCCCTCCGCACGGGGGTGATCGCCCCAGCTGAACTGAGCTGGCTCACCCGGCACCAAGGCGACTTCAACCGCGTGGAAGAAGCCACGGCCCTGCGCCTGGGTCGCCTGCTCGACCAGGGCGTCATCCAGCTGGGCTGCCGCCTGCCCCGAGCCTGAGGCCCGCCTGCAGCGCCTCCAGCAACGACGGCCCGTAGCGATCCAGCTTCGCCTGGCCGACCCCGCTGATCTCAGCCAGCTCCTGGAGCGATCCCGGGCAGCGGGCCACGACCTCAACCAGGGTGCGGTCGTGGAACACCACATAGGGCGGCACCCCCTGGCTGCGCGCCTGCTCCCGCCGCCAGTCCTTGAGCGCCTGCAGCAGAGGGGCGTCGCCGGGGCTGAGCTGCGGGGGAAGGCTGGCCGTGCCGGCAGCCGGTTGCCGGCGTCGCTCCCGCCTGGGGGGCGGCAGGCGCAGCAGCAGCTGGTGTTCACCCCGCAGGAGGGGCTTCACCTGCGCATCAGCGCCGAAAGCCAGGGCCCCATACCGCTCGGGGTCGGGGCGCAGCAGGTCCCGGGCCACGAGTTGGCGAAACAGGCTGCGCCACTGGCCCCGGTCGAGCTCCTGCCCGATGCCGTACACACTCAGGCTCTGGTGGCCGAGCTCGCGCACCCGGGCCGTATCCGCCCCCAACAGCACATCCACCAGGTGAGCCGCCCCGAAGCGACTGCCGCAGCGATACACAGCCGAAAGAGCTTTACGGGCCGGCTCGGTCACGTCCACCGCCGTGTCCGGCTCCAGGCAGAGGTCGCAGTTGCCGCAGGGTTCGACCAGCTCCTCACCGAAGTGGCGCAGCAGCACCTGGCGCCGGCAGCCGCTGGCCTCCGTGAAGCCGATCAGGGCCTCGAGCTTGCCGTGCTCAATCCGCTTCTGGGCAGGCTCGGCGTCGGAATCGTCGATGAAGCGGCGCAGCTGGGGCACATCTCCGGCTCCGTGCACCATCCAGGCGAGCGCCGGCAGGCCATCGCGACCCGCCCGACCCGTTTCCTGGTAATAGGCCTCCAGGCTCTTGGGCAGATCCACGTGGGCCACAAAGCGCACATCGGGCTTGTCGATGCCCATGCCAAAGGCGATCGTGGCCACCACCACCACGCCGCTCTCGCGCCGGAAGCGCTCCAGGGCGGCGCTGCGCCGGGCTGCATCCAGACCGGCGTGATAGGCCACAGCGTCGTAGCCAGCCGCCTGAAGGTCGCCACTGAAGCGATCCACCCGACTGCGGGAGCGGGCATACACGATCCCCGCCTCGCCGCGGTGGTCGGCCAGCAGCTCGAGCAGCTGGCGGCGGGGATCGTCCTTGTCGCGCAGCAGGTAGCGGATGTTGGGACGATCGAAGCTGGCCAGAAACACCCGGCCCTGCTCCAGCTTCAGCCTGGTGCGGATCTCCTCGCGGGTGCGGGGATCGGCGGTGGCGGTGAGGGCGACGCGCGGCACCTCGGCAAAGCGCTGGGCCAGCACCGCCAGCTGCAGATAGTCGGGGCGGAAATCGTGGCCCCACTGGGAGACGCAGTGGGCCTCATCGATGGCAAACAGCGCCAGCGGCAGGGCCGCCAGGCGATCCAGGGTGTCGCCGGCGAGCAACCGCTCCGGCGACAGGTAGAGCAGGTCGAGCGACCCGGCGCGCAGGGCGCTCCAGGTGGCGGCGCTCTCCTCAGCGGAGCAGCCCGAATGCAGCGCCGCCGCCCGCACCCCGGCCTGCCGCAGCCCGTCCACCTGGTCCTGCATCAGGGCAATCAGGGGCGAGATGACCACCCCGATGCCAGCGCGGCAGAGGGCGGGGATCTGATAGCAGAGCGATTTGCCCCCACCCGTGGGCATCAGCACCAGGGCCGAACCGCCGGCCACCACGTGTTCGACGATCTCCTGCTGTGGCCCCCGGAAGGCGCCGTAGCCGAACACCTCCCGCAGCACCTGCTCGGGAGACGGCAGGCCTGCCATCGCGGCGGTTGACATCGCGGCAGCAGGCATCGCGTCAGCAGGCATCGCGGCGGGGCGACTCAGGCCTTGGCGAAGCGCATGGCCGCGGGCTGGCCCCACACACCGCTGGCCCGGTAGCCACGCGGATTGGCACAGAGATGGCGCAGGATCCAGAAGAGGGGCTCGGGGCTCTCGGTACCCAGGGCCTGCTGCAGGTCCTGCAGGCTGCGCTCCTGACCATCGGCGAGCAGCGCCTCAAGCCGCCCCTGCAGCGCCAGGATCTCGGCAGCAGCCTTCTTGCCGGCCTCCACGCCAGGTTGGTCGTAGGCGTTGATGTTCACCAGTTCGGCATAGAGACCAACGGCACGTTCAAACAAGGCGATCAGGGCGCCGAGTGCCGCGGCGTCGAAGCGGCGAAGGGTGATCGAGAGGCTCTGACGGCCGCCCTCCATGAGGGCGGAACGGGTGCCCTGCAGAAAGCCGTCAAGAAAATCGCCGGGGATCT
>JBILUH010000068.1:0-8915 GCA_044371095.1 Cyanobium sp. | reverse complement strand
ACTACGTTGCCAAGCCCATCCGGGTGAGCGATCAGAAGTGCCTGGCATGCCACTCCACCCATCAGGCTGCACCCAAAAGCCTGGTCGCCACCTACGGCAAAGAGAATGGCTTCTCCTGGAAGCTAGGTGAGGTGGTGGGTGCCCAGATTGTGAACGTACCGATTGATGCGATCTACCAGGCCAAAAACGACTCCCTCAGGCTGGTGGGCAGATTAAATCTGGCGGCCTATGTGGTGACATCTGTGGTGTTGCTGGCCTTCATCAGCCGGGCAATCGTGCGGCCGATGCGGGAGATCTCAGCACGGGCCTTTGAGGCGAGTATTCATCCCGATCGCGTCGAATTCAGCGAAAAACACCGGGCCGACGAGATCGGTCACATGGCCCAGAGTATTGAGCGCATGAAGCAAAGCCTTCTGATCGCGATGAAGATGCTGAAACATCCTGGCCAGGATCAGGCAGACCGCTGAAGCTCCTGCAGCATCGTCTGTTGCCATGAACGTACAAATTTTCATCAGCTACTCCCGCCAGGATGCACCCTTTGCCCTGGGCTTGCAGGCAAGGCTCAGCAATCAGGGCTGGGGTGCCTGGCTGGACAGTGAAAAACTGCAGACCGGCCAGCGCTGGCGAGAGGAGATCGTTCATGCCATTGCCGGCTGTGATTACTTTGTATTAGTTCTTTCGTCGAAATCTATCCAATCAGAGAATGTAGTGAAAGAACTTTCCCTGGCCGAAAGCTCGAACAAGCCCATCCTCCCTTTGATGATCGAGCCGGTGGAGATCCCCGACTCGATGAAATACCAGCTAGCGGGCTTGCAATTTGTGAGCATTGATTGCCGCGCTCTAGATGATGGCTTGGAGGCCTTGATCGAGCCGTTTTTCAAGGCCCTGATCGAAGCGTTGCCCAATCCGTCCCCCGCTCAGGCAGCGCAAGCCCCTGCCCCGCAGGGGGCTGGTCGTTGGGACAAGAGCAAAGTGCTGGCCCGGCTGCTGCTGGCCATCGGGCCAATGGCCCAGCTGTTCCTCGAGGCACGGCCGAATCCGCTCCAAGACAGCGACCGGGTTGCCCTCGAGGCCTTGTTCCGGCACCACAACCTCGACGGCACGCTGCTGGTTGAAGCCCTGGCCGATGCTCAACTGCCACCTGACGCCGATCTGGATGCGTCGCTGGCCGCATGGTTTCGGCTGCAAGTGGGTCCGATTGCCGACCTGGTGTGGGATGGGAGCCTGCAGGAAGCCCTGCGCCAGACACCGCTGCAGGCCGGGGCCCGCTTGGAGCGGATCGGTGTGGACCCAGCGGTGGTGAAGGAACTGCTCAACCGCCTGGCAAAGGGTTGAGGGCGCCGTCAGCGGCCCCGTCCGCCTTGAGGGTGCGGGTGTCGATCCATTCGACTCGGCCGGTGCGGCGCTTGACCTGGCGCAGCAGGTGGGCGGTGCCGCCGGGGCCATCGCCGCCGCTGCTGCCGTCCCAGAGGGTGATGAAGCGCAGTTTGGCGATGCCGCAGGCCAGGGCCGAGTAGAGCTCCCAGAGGTTGCAGCGCTCAAACGGATTCACGCCCAGCTCGGGCGTGGGGCCCAGGGCCTCGGGCATCTCGCGCAGCTGCAGCCGCGGCTTGCGGCGCGAGGAGCCCTTCTCCCGCCGGCCATAGCGGTCCTTAAGGGCGTAATACCGGTCGCGCCAGCCCTCGCCGTTCTGGCTGGGCAGCACCGAGCGGTCCAGGAAAGTGGGCTCATCGAAGGGCAGCAGCACGTGGCAGGTGGCACCGCGCTCCAGGGACGCCTCCAGGAACAGCAGGTCGCCGCCGGCGGCCGCCTGGCAGAAGGCGATGGTCTTCTCACCCACCTTCAGACGATCAAGCACCGCGGCGATGCGGCGGGCGGCATCGGCCTCGAGGGCCGGCGGGAAACGCGGAGGCTCGCGGCCGGGTTCATCCATGCGGTGGCCGCTGAACAGCAGCACCTGGTCGGGATCCCAGGCGTCGGCGCTGCCCTCGCGGCCGGACTCGAGGCGCAGGAGCACCTGCTTGAGGGTGGCGATGGCGGGATCGACCACCTCCGCACGGAAGCCCAGGTCGGCCAGCAGCTGCAGCTGATCGCGGCAGCTGCGCAGGGCGAAGCGGTTGGAGTCGTGGCGGGCGCAGGCGGCCCGGTAAGCCTCGGTGGCGGTCTCGGCGCTGCCGGTGAGCACCTCCAGGTCGGCGAGAGTGGCGAAGGCGAAGAAGGGATCCTCGTCCCGCCGCTTGCAGCCGGCCTCAGCCGCGAAACGAGCCGCACCAGCCAGCATCACCAGCAAGGGATCGGTGGCGGGCCGCAGGCCCAGGTGCACCTGCAAATGCAGGAGCGTGAGGGCATTGATGCCGTCGTAGAAGTTGCCCGGATCGGCCTCAAAGCCGCTCAGGTAGCCATCGATGGCCACCTGCAGCAGGGCTTTTTCTTCGATGGCGCGCTGGCGGCGTTGCTCGGGCGGAATGGTGTCGTTGCGCCAGAGGGCCACCCAGGCCTGCTTGTCCACCCGGGCGGCCAGACCAAGGGTTTCGGCGATCTTGGGATCGCGGGGCAGATCGTTGAGAAGTTGGCGGTAGTGGTCGCGCGCCCGATCGAGGGTGTAGGTGAGCGCCCGACGCTCATCGCCGGGGGAGAGCGTTGCGAGCCGCTCTAAACAGATGCCCTGCTCGCGCAGCAGGTCAGCCAGGAGCTCGGGATCCGCGGCCACGATCGGCCGGCCCCGCTCCAGGGTGTCGAGGGCCAAGGCAAAGCGATCGGCCTTGCGCAGGGCCTTGCCGGCGGCCAGCAGACCTTCACCGCGCAGGGCCGCCACGGGCGCCTCGTCGGCCAGCACGAGCATGTCGCCGAGCAGATTCAGACGCCGGGCCTGCTCCAGCCGCCGCTTCCAGCTGTCGAAGCTGTCCCAGTATTCGCAGACGCCACCCACACGCAGCTTCTTCCACTGCGGTTCCTCCAGGTTGGGCAGGAGGGTGTAAACCGGGCTGACGGTGCGGCCCCGCCAGCTCGTCATCGTGCTGGTGAGCATCGCCACAAGGGCGTTGAGGTCGTCCTTGAGGTGAGCTGGATCGGGAACGCCGTTGGCGAGGTTGTAACGCAGCTTGCGGTCGGTGTAGATGTCGAAGGCCTTTGGTGTGCGGCCGCCGCTGATCAGCACCACCCCGCGGCTGCGCAGGGCATGGCGCACGCCCAGCTCGTACCACACGTTGGGGTTATCGATGCTGATGTCAGCCAGCACCAGGTCGGCCAGCAGCAGTTCCTGGAACATGTCAGCGCGGATGTCTCCGGCGCGCTGCTCCTCATCGGCGCGGAAGGCCTTGAGGCCTGCCTTCTCGAGTGCCGGCCGGATCAGGCATTTGTGCACCTCATTGAACTGGATCTCCTGTCCGTCGGCGTCGGTCTTGATGCCGAAAGGCATCACCACGAAGGCGTGCGGGCGGGTGTCCATGGGGGTGGGTGACAGGTTCCGCAGGCAGGTCGAGGTAGCCAAGAAGGCGCCCTGGCGACCATCCGGGGCGGACCCGCAATCAATGGTGTCTTCCTAAACTGATTATAGTCAGAACCAACGGATTCTGCACTGTATTCATTATATCTTCTGATTGTTCGCCGCTCCATCAGGGACTGCTCCATCAGGGCGCAAAACAACCACCAAGCAGGCTGCGCTGCGCAAAGCTGGTGTCAGGCCTCGTAGAGCTCAAGGGGCAGGCCATCGGGATCGGCGAAGAACACAAAGCGCCGGCCGGTATATTCATCAATACGAATGGGCTCAACCGCAACGCCTCGGGCTTCCAGAACGCGCTTGCATTCCTGCACATCCTGCACCGCGAAAGCCAGATGGCGCAGGCCCTGGGCTTCGGGTTTCGAGGGCCGGGGCGGCGGGTTGGGGAAGGAGAACAGCTCGATCTGGGAGCCGTCGGCAAGGGCCAGGTCGAGCTTGTGGGACTGGCGCCCCGCGCGGAAGTGCTCGGCGACCACGCGCAGGCCCAGCACCTCGGCGTAGAAGCGCTTCGACTCCGCGTAGTTGGAGCAGATCACGGCGGCGTGGTGTATCCGGAGGAGCATCAACGGCGGTGATCCCAGCGTCCCGCCGAACCTAGAGCCGCAGCGCCGGGGGCAGGAAGCAACCCCCTCGATCCGGACACCCTGGCGGCGAGGCGCCTGCGGCGCCGTCCGGGAACAGCCGACTGCCACAAACCGCCAACCGCAAGCCAACAGCCAGGGTTAAGCAACAGCCAGTGTTGAGGGATTGAGGGTTTAAGGATTGAGGGAAGGGCCCTGGGGGAGGCAGACCACACGGAACCCAACGAGGCTGTAGGCGAGGACGGGCTGGTCGTGGGAGCGGCAGGCCGAACGGCAGTACCAGGGGCGGTAGAGCCAGGAGCCGCCGCGCAGCAGCCTCCGCTCCTCCTCACTGGCGCTTGGCTTCAGCCAGGCGCTGCCATCGCTGGGCGCTCCCTCGTAGCTGTCGTGCCAGTGATCCAGGCACCATTCCCACACGTTGCCGTGCATGTCGTGCAGGCCCCAGGCGTTAGCGGCAAACATCCCCACCGGCGTGGTCTGCTCTCGGTATTCACCCTTGGGGCCATCGCCGTAGGTGGTGGTGGCGTCGTAATTGGCCAGCTCGGCGCTGAGCGTGGCGCCAAACGCAAAGGCGGTCGTAGTGCCGGCCCGACAGGCGTATTCCCACTGGGCTTCGCTGGGCAGGGTGTAGTGGCGCCCTGTGCGCTGGCTCAGGCGGTGGCAGAACTCCATCGCATCCAGCCAGCTCACCTGCTCCACCGGCCGCTGATCACTGTCGGCCTGCTTGCTGAAGCGGGAGGGATTGGGGTTGAGCTGCCGGCCCCAGCGTTCAGGCTTCCGCTCCTGCCAGCTCGCCACCTGCCGCCACTGGGCCTGGGTGATCGGCATCTGCGCCATCAGAAACCCCGGCAGCCGCACCCGATGCTGCGGGCCTTCATCCTCGAAGCGTTGCGGTTCATCCGCGGGTGACCCCATCAGAAACTGCCCCGCCGGCACCTGGATCAGCCGCAGGCTCACCCCCGCCCCCAGCTCCTGCTCCGCCGCCTCCACCTCCACCTGCCGCGGCTCGGCTGCAGGCGCCGCCACGGGGTCGGGATCAGTCTCAGGCTGGGGCGCCGGCTCGGGCTCGGGCTCCTTGAGCGCATCGCGGATCGTTTCGGCGATGCGCTTGAGCGCCCGCTGCTGCTCAAACGGGCTCATCTCCTCCAGGTAGTGATCCAGCGGCAGCACCGCCTGGTAGGCGTGGATCGGCGTGTGCTCCACCAGGCAGGGGCTGAGGCTCACCCACAGGATCCGCACCCCCTCCGCTTCGGCCGCCGCCAGCAGCTTGGGCACCTCCTCGTTCATCACAAACTCCGACGCCAGAAAGGCATCGCTCACCAGCAGCAGCGCCACCCGCGCCTGCTGCAGCGCCGTTTCGATCGTCTGGCGCCACTTGGCCCCCGGCTCAATCTGGCTGTCGTCCCACAGCTTCAGCTCCTGGCGGCTGTCGCGCAGCAGCGGCGCCATCATCCGCTGCAGGCGATCCACCCAGGGGCGATCGGCTCGGGTGTAGCTGATGAACAGGTGCCGGCGGGGGAGGTCTGCGGAGGGCACGCCTGGGCCGGGCCGGATGCGTGGCGCCATTGTGGCAGGGCTCAGCAGCGGTACGACAGCCGCTCCGCTCAGACCCCCAGCGATGCCGCCACCGCCTCCTCAGCGGGCACATTGCGCTGCACCAGCGCTGTGATGCTGGTGGTGGCCTCGAGCAGCGCCAGCCCGTAGGGCGTGAGGTGCTCGGGTTGGTGAATCGCCTGTGACAGCAGCGGATTGGTGTAGATCTGCGTGAAGGCGTCGTAGGCCACCATCGTGCGCATCAAGTCACCGAACAGCCCCCCTGCCGGCGGGTCTTCGGCGAACAGACCCACCACCAGCTCCAGCTGATCCATGGAGCCATAAAGCTGCTCCAGCCGCGCAGCCAGGGGGCCATCAGCTGTGAGCTGGTCAAAGCGCTGCAGACGCCCAAGACCGAAGGCTTGGCGGTACTCATTGAAGCTGCGCAGCCGAAACGCACGACCCATCTGAATCGTGCGGTATTCAGACTCCATCAGAAACACCGGATTGTTGAACAGGCTGATCCGCCCCGCCGGCTGCTGCGACGCAGCATTGACCACGCCCGTCACCCCCAGTTGCTCCAGCAGGTGGTTGTTCCAGCGGTACTGATCAGCCGGCACCATGGCGCCGTTCACCATCAGGCGGTCGGGCACCAGCCCGTGCCAGCGGTAGAGCAGATCAAATTCGAGGGCAATCCAGTTGGTGCGATACCAGGGCTGGCGCTCGGCGAAACCGGGATCGAGGCGAAAGATGCGCTCGCCGGCGATGTGGTTGATGTACTCCTCCACCGTGAGCTTCAGCAACAGGCAGATGTTGATCATCCGGGCCGTCTGAAACAGGCGTTCGTCGTCATCCCAGCCATAACGGCACCGCAGCTCATCGCAGATGCGATTGTGCTCACGCAGAAACACCAGGCTGAGCGCCACATACCCCACCGACGAATTGCCCCGCTCCAGCCCCGTGGCATAGAGCATGTCGAGCCGCTCATTGAGCTCCACTTCACTGAAACGACCAGGCCGGAAGCTGGCGATCAGGGCCTGTCTCACCCAGGTAGTGCTGCCATGGGGGTAGAGGCCCCGGCCGGGCAGCGGTCGGCCCTCCCCATCCTCATCGCAGCGGTAGCACTCCTTCACCCGCCACACGCCATCGGCGTCGCGTTCGCCCAGGTAATCGGGAAACATCTGGCCGTTGATCAGCTGGTTGCGCAGATGGCCGCCCAGGCCAGTGCGCAGGCAGCGGGTTTCGTGTTCCACCAAGCCATAGATCTGGCAGAGATCCACATCGTGATTGGAGGTGTTGCGCCGCCGGTCGGAGGGGTCGATGCGCAGCACGCTGTCGGTGAACCACTGGGCAAAGAACATGAACAGCACCGATGAGCGATCGGTGGTCATCACGCTCGCGCCGCTCTCATCCCTTGGCCTGGCGAACAGGGCCGTGATGGCACCGGTGCTGCCGCTGGCGCGGTCGTAGACCGCATCGACGGGCAGCCGGTTGATGAAGTCTTCAGAGGCGGGCGCCAGATGGCGGGCGGAAAAGCGCCGGTCGGTGAGGGAGGGCCAGGAGGCGTAATCGGTGATGGGCCCGATGGCGTCGCTAGGCGGCCGCTCACCGGGAACGCCCACAGGCCACCAGAGGCTGTAGGGCCGGGGCCGCGGACTGGTGGAGCGGGCGATGGTGTTGGTGGCGATGCGGTTGATCAGCCGCCCCAGCCAGGGCACGGTGGCCAGCCAGGCCAGCAGTCGGCGCGCAAGGGGGGAGCCGAGCAAAGAGAGCGATGCCATGGCACCATCTTTCAAAGCCGAAACGTAGAAACGGTCTGCGCCCCTGGGAATAGCTGACAACCCCAACTTAACCACCAGAATTACTGTGCAGGCAGTGCAAGAGAGTTCAATGGTTAAGGATGTCTCCCGGAGAGATCGAGCTCTCCCAGGTCGCCCCGCCGGCGCCAGGCTGCACGCCGCAGCGCTGCAGCCCCGATGACCCCACACCACAGCGTGGAAGGCCCCTTTCTGGCGCTGCTGGTGCTCGCCCATCTGCAGGCAATCGTGGTGGCCTGGGCTCTCGCGCTGGCCAGCGCCCGAGGGCTGCCGCGCCTGCGTGAGCGGCTGCCCGCCGGCGGCGGCACCTGCCTGGGGCTGGCCTTCGCGGCCTTCGGGCTGGCGGCCCTGGCGGAAACACTCGATCACACCACCACCCGCTGGCTGTATGTGAACCACACCAGCCCCTGGAATGCCCTGTTTTTCTCCGCCCTGGCGGCCGGCATCGCCCTGCTCTCGGCGGCGCTCAGCGCCAGCCGCCGGCTGCGGGCGCTGTTGATCGCGCTGGTGCTGGCGGGGGCAGCCGGCTACGCGGCCTTCGGCAAGGGGGCGGCGATCGCCAGCCAGACCCTGCTGCTGCTGGTGATGCTGCGCCTGTGGTGGCGCAGCTTCGGCGACCGGCGGCTGTGGCTCTACCCCCTGTTCACCGTGGGCCTCACCACCCTGTTCGGCGCCCTGCTCAACACCAGCGGCGACCAGATCTGGCACCTGTTCATCGGCCCGGCCGGCTCGCTCAGCCTGCTGGTGCTCTGGGCCGTGTTGCGGCAGGCAGAGCAAAAACCGAGATCGCCGCTCGCGTTTTAGCCGCCACACCGGCTGGGTAGCCCACCCTTGCCCCCCCCCGCCAGGGTCGGGACCATGGGCCGTTGTTTCGCCGGGGTGCGGCGGTTCAGCCCCGCCAGCGCCCTCCCCGCCATGGCTCCCCTGGTTGTGCTCCGCGACGGCCGCAAGCGTGAATTCGCGCTGCTGCCTGAAAGGATCTTCTGCGACACCTACATCGACCGCTACCAGCGGCCGGTGCACGTGCTGCTGGATGCCGCCAGCGAGCGACTGCTTCTGGCGAGCCAACCCCGCCGCCGCCGTGCTGTCCGGCGCCGCAAGCAGGGGCCGGGCGAAGGGCGCGCGGCCGCCTGAAGGCTTGGGTTAACCCGAGGGAAGCTAAGCCGTGAGCAGATCCAGGATGTTTGCGATCAACCGCTCCCCCTGGCGGGCCACCTGAGCTCCCCAGCGGCGGGCGGCGGCGCGGATGCGCTCCACGCCGTCCGGGCCCAGGGCCCCGCGCACGTAGTCGAGGTCCTGCTCCAGCCAGAGCTCCAGCTGCTCGGGCAGCACCTCCGCGTGGAACTGCAGCCCCACCACCCGCGGGCCGCTGCGAAACGCCTGCTCCCGGCAGTGGAGGCTGCTGGCCAACAGTTCGGCTCCCGGAGGGAGCAGGCAGCGATCACCGTGCCAGTGCAGCACCAGCTCGCTGGCGGCCAACCCGCG
>JBILUH010000067.1:0-8964 GCA_044371095.1 Cyanobium sp. | reverse complement strand
GCCGATGGCGCGGGCTACAGCTTCATGGCCGCGCGCATCACCGAGCTCGACCAGCGCAATCCGATCACCGCTTCGCGCCTGGCCAAGGTGTTCAGCCGCTGGCAGAGCTACGGCCCGGCCCGCTCGGCCGCCATGCATGCGGCCCTTGAGCAGCTCGCCGCCGCTCCCCTCTCCCCTAACACCGGTGAGGTGGTGTCCCAGTGCCTGGGGGCTAAGGCCGGCCGTTGAGGCTCTGGTGCAACTGGCGGAAGGCGGCCTGGCGGTAGGTCGATCCTTCCGCTCCGGCATGCAGTCCCCACAGGCCTTCCCAGTAGAAATAGATCACGCCGTGGCCGCGACTGGCGGCCAGCTGGGTTTTCTGGGCCAGGGTGGCCATGTCGGGGGTGCGGCCGCCGAAACCGGCCAGGATGCCGATCTCCACCGGCATGCCCCAGCTGCGTGCCTTCACCAGGGCGGGTTGGTTGAGGTCTTTTTCAAAGCCCTTCACCGAGTAGGCGTAGTTCTGCACCACCAGGTCGTCGATCAGCTCCCCCACAGCCCAGAGTTCCCAGTCCTGGAGCCAGTGGTTGTAGGCGAAGCGGAAGGGGCCGGGCGACAGGCTGATGATCGTGCGCCTGGGCACCGACCCCGCTGGGGCATCCAGGGTTTTCAGCCGGCCCCGCAGCTCCCGCAGCAGCCCGGTCAGCTGTTGCCGCCGCCAGCGCATCCAGGCCCGATCGGTGTGGTTGTCGGGGGGCTCGCTGCCGGTGTCCTTCCGGTAGAGGGCGCGGCTGAAGGGGTCGTAGCCCAGCTCCACCGGCCAGGCGAAGTGGTCGTCGAGCTGGATGCCATCGACGCTGCAGCGCTGCACGATCTCGATGATCAATCCCAGAAAGCGCTCGCGCACGCCGGGGTGGGCGGGATTGAGCCACACCATCGGCTTGCCGTGCATGGCCATTTCGCTGCTGCCATCGCGGCGTTGCAGCACCCACTCGGGGTGCTGACGCACCACCGCGGCATCGGCCGGTTCCATCAGGCCGTACTCAAACCAGGGGATCACCTGCAGCCCGCGCCGGTGGGCGGCCCGGGTGAAGCGGCAGATCGGATCGAGGTTGGGGTTGGCCTTCTCCAGGGCCGGCTCCAGCGGCGCATGACGGGAGCGGTGGAAGGTGGCGCCCCGGCTCCACACGTTGGGGTAGAGGGTGTTGAAGCCGGCATCGGCCAGCTCGCTCACCGCCCGATCGATGCGGTTGGGGTCGTAGTAGAGGGGGCTTGGGCTGTTGGTGAGCCACACGCCGATGCGACGCGGCTGGGTTGGCAGGGTTGCGGCGGCAGCTGAGATGGCCCACGGCAGGGTGAGCACCACGCTCACCGCCGCGGGCAGCAGGGCCTTGAGTCGGGCGAGGCGGCGCAACCGGGCTGGTCGCGCCTGGGAAATGGGTTTCAGCGGACCTGATTTCAGCGGAACATCGAGCTCACTGAGCTCTCCTCGTGAATGCGCCAGATGGCTTCGCCGAGCATGTTGGCCACCGACAGCACCTGCAGCTGCGGGAAGCGGCCATCGTGGTTCTGGGGGATGCTGTTGGTGACGAGCACCTCTTCAAACAGGCCCGGCTCCGACAACCGCTCGATCGCCGGTGGTGAAAACACGGCATGGGTGGCGCCGGCCAGAACCCGTGTGGCGCCTCGCGCGCGCAGCAGCCTCGCGCCGGCGCAGATCGTGCCGCCGGTGTCGATCATGTCGTCGATCAGGATCGCCGTCTTGCCAGCGACATCACCGATCACCGTGAGGCTTTCGGCCACGTTGTGGCCTGAGCGGCGCTTGTCGATGATCGCCAGCGGCGCATCATTCATCTGCTTGGCGAAGGCCCGGGCCCGGGCCACACCGCCCACATCAGGAGACACCACCACCACCTCGCCGAGGTCGCGGGCGCGGAGGTAATCCACCAGCACCGGTGAACCGTAGATGTGGTCGCAGGGGATGTCGAAGTAACCCTGGATCTGGGCTGAGTGCAGGTCCATGGCCAGGACCCGGTCCACCCCGCTCTTGGCCAGTAAATTGGCTACCAGCTTGGCGGTGATCGACTCACGCCCTGCGGTCTTGCGGTCGGCGCGTGCGTAGCCGTAGTAAGGGATCACGGCGGTGATCTGCCGGGCAGAGGCTCGCTTGCAGGCATCCACCATGATCAGCAGCTCCATCAGGTGGTCGTTCACCGGAGCGCAGGTGGGCTGGATGAGGAAGACGTCGCAGCCGCGGATCGATTCCTGGATCTGGATGTAGAGCTCGCCATCGGCGAAGCGCTTGATCACCCGCGGCCCGTCGGGAACCCCCAGATAGGCGCCGATCTCACGGGCGAGGGCAGGGTTGGCGGTGCCGCTGAACAGGCGCAGCCGGCGGGTGTCGTGAGTCGACTGGGTCGCGCTGGCTTGGGGCGCCACGCGATCAGCGGTCAGGAAACTGGTCACGGCGGGCGCAGACGCGTCGGCTGAAGCTTGATGGTAGAAGCGTGCCCGCCCACCTAGTGCAAACATCCATGACGCTTTCCCGGGCTGGTGTGCCGCAGTCGTTGGTGCTGGTGGCCGCCGGGCCTCCGTCAGCTGTCGTCGCGCTGCAGCACCAGCTGGGGCCCCAGCTGGCCACGGCCCTGGGCCTGGTCTGGCGGGAGCCCTTGGATCCTCTGGAGCCCCAGCGCGCCCTGGCTGGCCTGGCCGGGCAGGGGTCGGGCCTGGTGCCCCTGCCGGTGGATCCCGGCTGGCCCCTCAACGGCGCCGGCCACTGGGCCGAAGCCCTGGGGGCCTGGCGCCAACCGGCCTTGCTTCTGCTGGCGGGGGAGCAACTCGAGACCGGTCTGCCAGCGGCGATGGTGGCCCTGCTGCACCAGTGGCAGGTGCCGCTGGTGGGACTGGTGCAGGGCGATGCGGCCTGGGATCCGGACGCGCGCCGCGGCGATGGTCTGCCCTGGCTGGGTGGACTGGATCCGGCAACCGGCGAGACCGGAACCCTGGCGGCCGTGCTGGCGCTGCGCTGGCGTCAGATCGCCAGCGATTGAGTCCTGAACGAAACCCTGATCGCGCCCTGCTTGACGCTGCTGGTGTTACGGCGCAACCGCTGGGACGCCCGGGGCCGGCCAGAGCGGATCCGGTGCGCTGCTTGCGATCTGGCGCAGGGGGAGGCCAGCCTGGGCGGGGGCCAACGGCACGCTGGTGAACTGCACCGTTTCGCTGTGGCTCAGTCCGGCGGCCAGCAGGCTGAGGCTTTCCGTTTGGCTGAGGTTGGTCACGACCCCCTTGCTCTGAAGGGATTGGATCAGCGAGGGGAGCCGGCCCAGTCGCTCCGGCAGGGCCATCTCCCGCAGCAGGCTGCGCACCACCAGCTGGTGGTTGTCCTGGCGGCTGTCCTCCGGACGGGCGGGATCGCGGTAGCGCACCAGTTGTTCCACCTGGTTGCCCTTCAGCTGCTGCAGCCCGCCCTGCAGATCGATCGTGAAGCGCTGGCTCTTGTCGTTGTATCGCAGGGCGAGGGTGGGGTTGGCGGCGATGCTGCCCAGGCCATCCACCAGGTTGCGCAGGCTGGCGCGACCGAGCACCAGGTACCGGTCCGGCTGGCCGGAGTCGAGCCCCACCAGGCTGCGCACGGCGTCGGCGGTGAGCGCGGGGCCGCCGAGGCGGTAGAGGCTGCCCAGACTCTGGGGCTGTTTCTGGCCCGGTAGCTGCACCGCCAGGTTGGGCGGCAGGGTGAGTACCTGCAGGGGGGCCTCGGGGTTCACCCGCACCAGCAGCAGGGCATCGGCATTGGCCGGTCCGCGGGGGGCGGCTTTGTTGAGCGGGTCACCGGGCCGCTCGCTGTCGAGACCGACCACCAGCAAGGTGATGCTGCGGCTCGGCGCCTTGCCCAGGTCGGCCGGGGTGAGCTGCCGCAACGGTTGGGTGGCCCGATCGGGCTCGGGCCAGATCAGGCCGAGCAGCCCCAAGCCCACAGCCATCCCGGCGCCTGCCGCCCCCAGCCGCAGCAGGGTGGGCCCCAGGCGGGGCAGGGGCTGGGCGGGACGACGGGGCATCGGGGCTGGGCGGGAGCCCACTCTGGCCTACCCCTGTCTGACTTCCCCCTGTTTGGTCCTCCTGTTTGGTCCCCGCTTCTGTGGCCGGCACCCGATAGGTTGTGGCCTGGCTGATGGCGCGAGGGAAATCCGCTGATGGCAGCACTGTCTTCGCAGGGCGCTTCTTCGCAGGGCTCTTCTTCGCAGGTCGGTTCTCCCACCGCGCAGGCGCCCCACGAGCGCGCCCGACCCCTGACCAAGGGCAGCGTCTATCCCGCCAAGGACCTCTGCAGCCAGTGCGGCCTCTGCGACAGCCGCTGGGTGGCCTACGTGAAGGAGAGCTGCGCGTTCCTCGAGCAGCGCTTCGAGGCGATGGAGGAGCAGGCCCATGGCCGCAGCCGCAACCTCGACAACGACGATGAGCTGTATTTCGGGGTGCAGCAGCGCATGCTCACCGCCCGGCTGGCCCAGCCGATCGGCGGCGCCCAGTGGACCGGGATCGTGAGCCGCATTGGTGTGCGCGCCCTGGAAACCGGTCTGGTGGATGCGGTGCTGTGCGTGGGCCAGAGCGAGGAGGATCGCTTCACCCCCGTGCCGCGCCTGGCCCGTACTCCCGAGGAGGTGCTCAGCGCCCGGGTGAACAAGCCCACCCTCTCGCCCAACCTGGAGGTGCTGGAGCAATTGCCGGGCAGCGGCATCCGCCGCCTGTTGGCGATCGGTGTGGGTTGCCAGATCCAGGCCCTGCGTGCCGTGCAGCCCACCCTGCCGCTCGAGGAGCTGTACGTGCTGGGGTTGCCCTGCGTCGACAACGTCTCGCGGGCCGGGTTGCAGACCTTTCTGGAGAGCACGGTGAGCGCCCCCGAGACGGTGGTGCACTACGAGTTCATGCAGGACTTCCGCATTCACTTCCGGCACAGCGACGGCCGCGAGGAAACGGTGCCCTTCTTCGGGCTCGACACCCCCAAGCTCAAGGATGTCTTCGCCCCGAGCTGCCTGAGCTGCTTCGACTACACGAACGCTGGCGCTGATCTGGTGGTGGGCTACATGGGGGCGACGTTCGGGCGCCAATGGCTCACGGTGCGCAATCCCAGGGGCCAGGTGCTCCTGGATCTGGTGGAGAGTGAGCTGGAGGTGGCGCCCGTCACCAGCCAGGGCAACCGCCAGGCGGCGGTGCAGCAGGGCATCGAGGCCTACGACAAGGCCGTGAAACTGCCACTCTGGTTGGCCAACCTGATTGGCTGTGTCGTGGAGCGACTGGGGCCGAAGGGCCTGGAGTACGGCCGCTTCTCGATCGACTCCCACTTCACCCGCAATGCCTTGTGGCTGCGCCGGAACCACCCGGAGAAGGTGGCGGCCCACATCCCGGCCTTTGCCCAGAAGATCATCAGCCGCTACCGGCTGCCGGCCTCGTGAGCCGCCTCAGCCCGAGCCGCCCCAGCTGCCGCCGTGCCGGGGTCTTGCTCCATCCCACATCCCTGCCCGGCCCCGGGGGCTGCGGCGGCTTTGGTCAGGCCGCCCACGACTGGCTGGCGCTGCTCGGCCGTCATGGCATCGGCGTGTGGCAGCTGCTGCCCCTGGCTCCCACCGACGGCACGGGCTCGCCCTACAGCTCCCCCAGTGGTTCGGCCCTCAACCCCTGGCTGCTCGATGCTGAGGCCCTGGTGCAGGCGGGTTTTCTGGAGCGCACGGATCTCGAGGCGCTCCCCGGCGCCGCCGACCGCTCCGGCCCGCTGGATCTGGCGGCGATGCCGGCCCGCAGCCGGGCGCTGGGTGAGGCCCTGGCCCGCTGCTGGCCGGGCCAGCCTGTGGAGCAGCACCGAGCCTTTCGCCGCTGGCGCCATCGTGAGCGTGGCTGGCTGCCCGACCACGTCCTTTTCATGGTGATTCGCCGCCTCCAGGGCGGCCAGCCCTGGTGGCAGTGGCCTGCCCCGCTGGCCCGCCGCCGCCGCTCCGCCCTGCGCCGGATCGCCCGGGAGCAGGCCGGCTGGCTGCTGGAGGAGGAGCTGCTGCAATGGCAGCTGCAGCGCCAGTGGCAGCAGCTTCGCCAGCAGGCCGAGCGGGCAGGCGTGCAGCTGCTGGGCGATCTGCCTTTCTATGTCGCCCACGACAGCGCCGATGTGTGGGCCCACCGCGCCTTGTTTTCCCTTCGCGCCGATGGCAGCCTCACCGCCCAGAGCGGCGTGCCGCCCGACTATTTCTCGGCCACCGGTCAGCTCTGGGGCACACCGGTGTACCGCTGGCCCCTGCACCTGCTCAGCGGCTTCCGCTGGTGGCTGGCTCGCCTGCAGCGTCAATTTGCGCTGTTTGATCTGCTGCGGCTCGACCACTTCCGCGCCCTGCAGGCCTTCTGGAGCGTGCCGGGGGGGGAGTCCACCGCTGAACATGGCCGCTGGCGCTGGTTTCCAGGCTGGCCGCTGTTGGCCCTGTTGTGGCTGCGGCGAGGCCTGCACCTACCCCTGATCGCCGAAGACCTGGGCGTGATCACCCCGGAGGTGGAGGCCCTGCGCGACGGCTTCGGGCTGCCGGGCATGAAGATCCTCCAGTTCGCTTTCGATGGCGACCCCGGCAACCCCTACCTGCCCGCCAACATCCACGGCCGTCATTGGGTCGTGTACACGGGCACCCACGACAACGCCACCAGCGTGGGTTGGT
Organism: Cyanobium sp.; assembly: GCA_044371095.1. Taxonomy (GTDB): domain Bacteria; phylum Cyanobacteriota; class Cyanobacteriia; order PCC-6307; family Cyanobiaceae; genus Cyanobium_A. The sequence continues at coordinate 2,296 of JBILUH010000067.1, read as the reverse complement.
GGCGGAGCCTTGATGAGGGCGGTCGGCGGCGGGTGGCGGAGGCGGTCGGGGCGCCGATCACCGCTCCGGCCTGGCAACTGCTCGAGCTGGCCCTGGCCAGCTCCGCCGATCTGGCCGTGGTGCCCCTTCAGGATCTGTTGGAGCTCGACGACCGGGCCCGCTTCAACACCCCCGGCACCAGCTCGGGCAACTGGACCTGGCGCCTCGAGCAGCCCATCACCAGCCTGGATGGGCCGCTTCAGGGCTATGGCGCCATGGCCGTCCGCTATGGCCGTGGAATCGCTTAAGGCCCGGCAAACACTCCCGCTTGCCCCTTCACGGCCTGCAGCGCCTTGCCGTTCCAGCTCACCCGGTCGGCGGGCCCGGGGGGAGGCTGCACGCTCAGGCGGAAGCCGCCGCTGAGAGGCAGGCTGAGCCTGCCGCTGGCATTGCGCAGGCTGGTGCGCACTCCGCTGGCGCTCTCGAGATGGAGTTGGCTGGGTTGGGCCAGTTCCACCTCCAGCAGCCCTGAGCGAAGCGCAACTGCGGGCCTGGTGCGCCGCAACTGGGTGACGCCCTGGCCCCGGGCGGCCAGCTCCAGGGGGCGCAGCTCCGGATAGAGCGTCAGCAGAGCCTGCTCGGGCCGCGGTGGCTTCGCCTGCTCGGCCGCCGGCAGGGGTGGAATGGGCCGCACAGCCAGCAGGCCCCGCAGGGCCAGCTGCTGTTGCTGCAGGTTCACCGCGTACACCAGCCCCAGGCTGAGCACGCCGTAAAGGAGCGTGCCCTGCCAGGTGGTGAACACGTCGATCGAGCCCGGCGTGAAGCGCCGTAGCAGGGGTTGTCGCCGTTGGTCCTGGGGCAGCCGATCGCTGTCGGGGAGCACCGTCTCCAGGCTGCCGGCCGGCAGGTCGAGGTGGCGCTCGATCAGCGGCACCATGGTTCGCAGATAGGTGGCCTCCGGCAGGCGGTCGCGCCAGCCCCGCTCCAGGGCCTCCAGCACCGCCGTGCTGATGCGGGTGTCGAGAGCAAGCTGCCGCAGGGTCAGACCCCGCTCTTCGCGGCGTTGCCGCAGCCTCCGGCCCGCCGCCAGCAGCGGATCCGCCGGCGGTTCCGCCACAAAGTCGGCGGCCGGCACGGGATCTCGCCGCCACCAGCGGCCGAGGCGGCTCCGCAGGCGCATGGGTGGCAGCTGGGGGGAGCGGGTCAGGGTGGAGCGGTCAGTGCCGCCCATTCTTGGCGATCGAGGCGCCGCCAGCGCCCTTCGGGTAGGTCCCCCAGCTGCAGCGGCCCGATCGACCGCCGCTGCAGATCCCGCACCGGATGGCCGAGCAGCGCTGCGGTGCGCCGGATCTGGCGGTTGCGCCCCTCCCCCATCCGCAGCTCCAGCTCGGTGGTCTGAGGCGTGCACCTCAGCACGTGCAGTCCCACCGGTTGACTGGCCTGGCCGTCGAGGGGTACGCCGGCGGACCAGCGTCGCAGCGTCGGGGCATCGGGCCGGCCCTGCACCCACACCCGGTAGGTCTTGCGGTGGCCATAGCGGGGGTGGGTGAGGCGCAGGGTCAGGTCGCCCTGGTTGCTGAGCAGCAGGGCGCCGCGGCTTTCGGCGTCGAGACGTCCCACCGGGTGTAATCCGCAGCCGTCCCGCAGTTCGGTCGGCAGCAGGTCGAGCACCGTGGGGCGCCCCTCGGGGTCGTGGCAGCTGCACAGCACTCCCGCCGGCTTGTTGAGCAGCAGCAGCAGGGGCTCCGGCCGGTCCGCCAGCGGCTCGCCCCGCACCGTGATCCGGTCGCGTTCGGGGTCGGCCCGATCCCCAAGCTGGGCCACGGCGCCGTTCACCTCCACCAGCCCCTCACGCAGCAGCGCTTCGGCCTGCCGGCGCGAGCAGAGGCCGGCGGCGGCCATCAGTTTTTGCAGGCGTTCAGGGGGCATGGACCCCATGCTGCCGCCTGGCAAAGGATGGTAGGTTTACGAAACAAAAGAGTTTCGTAATTCCGGCTTCCCATGCCCGCCCTGCCCGTTCTTGGCTCCAGTTCAGGTTCGGAAAGCTTTGCTGCCCAGGGTGGTGGCGACCTGGTGCGCAGCTACCTGCGAGACATCGGACGTGTGCCGCTGCTGAGCCACGAGCAGGAGATCACGCTGGGCCGTCAGGTGCAGCAGCTGGTGGCGCTGGAGGAGCTGGAGCAGGAGCTGGAGGTGCAGCTGGGGACCAAGCCGAGCCAGGCGGAGCTGGCCCAGGCGGCGGGTCTGAGTGCGCCGCTGCTCAAAAAAAGGCTGCAGGCGGGTCGTCGGGCCAAGGAGCGGATGGTGGCGGCGAACC
>JBILUH010000001.1:0-91194 GCA_044371095.1 Cyanobium sp. | reverse complement strand
AATGAAGGACGCTGCCATCTCCATCGCCAACGATCGCAACGGCATCACCCCCGGCGACTGCTCCGCACTCATGAGCGAAGTTGGCACCTACTTCGACCGCGCTGCGGCCGCTGTCGGCTGATCAGCCCTGGGTGCGGTGATCAAACTAGCCCGTTGAACTCAGCAAAGTTCAACGGGCTGGTTTTTTGATGAGCCCAGACAATTCCCGATCAATCCAGGGTGGCGTCACCCGTTTCGCCCGTGCGGATGCGGATCGAGGCTTCAACCGGCATGACGATGATCTTGCCATCACCCACTTCACCGGTGTGGGCTGTGGATTTGATCGCCTCAATCACCCCAGGCATGGCTGCATCGGTGACAACCGTGGTGATCATGACCTTGGGCAGCAACCTCGCTTCCACCTTCACACCGCGATAGACCTCGGTGTGCCCCATCTGCTTGCCAAAGCCCTGCACGGAGGTGACGGTCATACCGTTGATGCCAAGAGCCACCAATGCATCCTTCACCGCATCAAGCTTTTCGGGCCGGATGATGGCTTGTACCTGTTTCATGCGATACCAACACTGGTCTTTACCTGTCTAGCCACGACCGGACAGCAATTCTGTAGCAACCGCATCTGAGCGGTCGCCCAGGGTCAGGCAGCGAGGCGCGCAACCTTGAGTCCGGCGGCTTCAGCCTCCGACCCCAGCTGATCGGCGGACGCCCGATCCAGCCGAGCACGTCCACTGGCCAAGGGCTCCCAGTAGCGATCTTCAAAGTGAGTCTGGAGCCAGAGGAGACCCAGGACTGAACAGGGCAGCAAACGCACTCCGCGCTGCAGGCCCGCCAAGGCGAGGTCTCCAACAGCTGTCTCGGTGGCGGAACACTCCACAACAACCCCCCGGTTGGGGCCATTCACGGCGACCTCCCAGGGGATTGGAGTAACAAGGGCTACTGATCAGCAACCTGACGCGCTGCCGCCTCGGCACGGTGGTGATACGTGTGGCCCCGGTACTGCAACTCCAGCTCGTCATCCACCGGCGCGGGCTCGTGCTTGAGCGGAGCCTCGTAGTGCTGACCGCGATAGATGTGGTCAACCGGCTGCGGCGAGGGATGCTCGTGCCGGCTGGCGTCGTAAGGGACGCCGCGGTACTGGAGCTTGGTTGTCGTCATGACAAAGACCTCAGATCAAAGTGTCCTGAGCAGGGCTGGAGCGTTGCTTCACCTGGAGACGGGCTACTTCCAATCAGAGGGACAGCCCCTGATCCAACGCTGGTCGTGATCCAGTCCTGGTTCTGATCCAGTTCTGGATCGCGGGCCATTTCTAGCCAGCCTCAACTGTTCACGGTGAACATTTGGCGATTTTTGTTGCACGCAGTTGCAATGTTCCGCCAGAACACGTCCTCGCGCTGCCGGGCCCCGGCGAAGCGCTGCCAGGCGCGGGAGCTTGATTTGGTATCGAATCAAACATCTCATCCCCCTGAGAGCGCGCATCCTTCTGTCTGAAGGGATTTCAACGATCCCCAACCTGAGCAGCCGTCCTTCTGATCTGCCCATGACCATTGCTTCCACCCCTCCAAGGCGTAAGCGCCTTCAAGAGGCGAGTCTGTCCGAGGCCCCGATGATGCTGTTCCGCAGCATTCGCGGATTCAGCAACAGCCGCTCGCTTGTCTGGTTGGCCTGCGTTCCCCTTGCCCTCTTCGGCCTGGGTGTTTTCAACCTTGCGGCCCACGCCGCCGAGCTGCCTGAGCTCACCCCGGCCTTTCTGGCCAACAACATGTTCTTGTTGATCTGCGCCGCACTGGTGATCTTCATGAACGCCGGCTTCGCCATGTTGGAAGCCGGCATGTGCCGCCAGAAAAATGCCGTCAACATCCTCGCCAAGAACCTGATCGTCTTCGCCCTGGCGGTGACGGCCTATTGGTTCATCGGCTACAAGATCATGTACAACGCCGACTGGGTGATTCCCGGTTGGTTCAAGTTCGGCGGTCTCTTCTTTGATCCCACCGTCACCCCTGAGATGGTGACTGAGGGCAAGTTAGTTCCGAGCGTTGATTTTCTTTTCCAGGCTGCCTTTGCTGGCACCGCTGCAACAATTGTTTCGGGCCTGGTCGCCGAGCGGATCAAGTTCGGTGAGTTTGTGATCTTCTCGCTCATTCTGGTTGGGGTTCTGTATCCCATCTCCGGCTCCTGGCAGTGGAACGTGGGTGAGGGCTGGCTCAACAAGTTGGGCTTCATCGACTTCGCCGGATCCACCCTTGTGCACAGCTTTGGTGCCTGGGCTGGACTGACTGGTGCAATCCTGCTTGGTCCCCGGATTGGCAAGTTTGTGGGCGGCAAGCCCCAGGCCATTCCTGGCCACAACCTGGGGATCGCCACCCTGGGCTGCCTGATTCTCTGGCTCGGTTGGTATGGCTTCAACCCCGGCTCCTGGCTGTCCATGGCCCCCGAGGTTCCTTACATCGCCGTGACAACCACCCTTGGGGGTGCTGGCGGTGGCATTGCTGCCACCCTGGTGAGCCAGTTCACCGGTGGTAAGCCGGACCTCACCATGACCATTAACGGCATCCTGGCGGGGCTTGTTGGTGTCACAGCCGGCTGCGACGGCTTCTCCATGCCCGCCGCCTGGGTCGTGGGCTTCATCGCTGGGGTGCTGGTGGTGTTCTCGGTGGCCTTCATTGATGGCCTCAAGATCGACGATCCTGTGGGCGCTTTCTCGGTGCACGGCACCTGTGGGATCTGGGCTACTCTGGCGGTCGGTCTCTTTAACATGGACAAAGGACTGCTTACTGGGCATGGTTTCAACCAGCTCGGTGCTCAGATCGTTGGTGCGGTCGCCATTGGCCTGTTCTCGATCGTGACCTCCTGGATTGTGTGGTCAATCATCGGTGCCCTCTTCGGCGGCATCCGTGTCACCGAAAAGGAAGAAATCGAAGGTCTCGACATCGGCGAGCACGGAATGGAGGCCTATCCCGACTTCGCCGCCACAGCCAAGTGAGCCGGACTCGCTCCCTGCCCCTTGTTCCATCCTGAGGAGACCCAAGGTCTCCACGTTCTGCCCGCGGTTCACCGCGGGCTTTTTTGTTGGCACGCCGCTCAACGTGGTGCCGGAAACCCTGCCTACGGTCCAGGGGTCCGGCACCAGCATCTCGCCGCCACTCGCCATGGTCGACAGCCTCACCCTCGACGAGCTGAGCAGCCAATTTGAAGCTGACGCTCGTCTGGACGCCGACTTCCTGGTGCTGACCTTCTCGGCGAGCCTGATCGCCAGCCTGGGGCTGCTGGCCGACAGCGCCGCCGTGGTGATCGGGGCGATGGTGATTGCTCCCTGGATCCTGCCCCTGCGTGCCATGGCGTACGGGATGCTGCAAGGGCGGTTGGCCCTGGTGGGCACAGCGCTGGTGACGCTCGGCATCGGCATCGGGCTCACGGTGCTGCTCTCTGCCGTGGTGGGAGGGGGAGTGGGCATGCCGGTGTTGGGGCAGGAGGTAGCGGCACGCACCTCCCCCAACCTGCTCGATCTGGGCATTGCCCTGGTGGCTGGTGCCGCAGCGATCTACGCCAAAGTGCGCAGCCGAGCAGTGTCCTCACTGGTGGGCACCGCCATCGCCGTGGCCCTGGTGCCACCGGTCTGCGTGCTCGGGCTGCTGGCATCAGCCGGCCAGTGGGAAGGCGCCCGCGGTGCCGGATTGCTCTTCGCCACCAACCTGCTTGGCATCCTCAGCGGCGCCCTGGTGATGCTCACCATCACCCAACCACTGCTGCGTCGGCGCCTGTGGCGCAGCCGGATGGGCCTGGTGAGCCTGATGTTCACAGCCCTGCTCTTGCTCCCGTTGAGCAGCAGTTTTGTGCAGCTGGTGCGCCAATCCCAGCACCAGCTCGCGCAGCAGCGGATTGAACAGGCCATCGCCAAAAGCCTGCAGACCGAAACCCTCACCATCGGTCGCCATTCCCAGTTGGTGGGCGTCACGATCGACTGGAAACAGACGCCGCCGCTGATCAGGGCTTCCGTGCGTGTGAGCGAGCCCAACCTGCCGACTCCAGCCCAGGTGGCAGCGGTGCAGAGCTTCATCAATAGCCAGCAGCCCAAGCGCTACCGGCTGGTGGTGCAGCGCAGCGCCATTGACATCGTTGGCCCCGACCCAGCCCCGATCCCAGCCCAGCCGATCCCAGCTCAGCCCTGATGGGGCTTCACACCAACCGGGACCCCCGGGCCTGCTGGCGCTGCTGGGGATCGAACACCGCGGCGATGGTGCGGATCAGCCAGCGCCCCTCGGCGGTCACCCGCACGGTGCCGCTGCCGTTCTGCTCGCTGAGCTGCACCAGGCCATCGGCCGCCAGGGCCTGCAGATCGCGCCATTCGGTGGCGAAGCGCGCCAGCTCCACGCTCACCTGGAAGTGGCACATCACCTCGCGGATCAGGCTTTGAGATCGCGCTGGTTTTGGGAGAACAGGTGGGGGAACTGGCTGATGGCGGTGGGCCCCACCCCCAGCAACTCCAGCTCGCCGCCGGTGGTGTAACCCTGGAAATTGCGGTGCAGATTGCCCTCGCGGGCGGCGACGGCCAGGCTGTCGCCACGCAGGGCGTAGTGATCCATGCCGATGGCGTCGTAGCCGCTGGCGGTGAGCAGCTGGTTGGCGGCTTCCAGCATCGTGATCCGCTGCAGCGGGCTGGGCAGATCGACGGCCACGATCTTGCGCTGCAGCGGCAGCAGCTCCGGCAGGTAGGCAAAGGAGAACAGGGAGATGCGATCGGGGCGCAGCTCGCGCACCAGCTCCAGGGTGGTGCTGAAGCGCTCGGGGGTCTGCAGGGGCAGCCCGCAGATCAGATCCACGTTGACGCTGTCAAACTGCGCCTCCCGCAGCCAGGCCATGGCGCGGCGCAGCTGCTCCAGCGGCACCACCCGGTTCACGGCCTTCTGCACCTCGGGGTCGGCATCCTGAATGCCGAAGCTGATGCGGTTGAAGCCCAGGCGCCGCAGCTCCAGGGCGTCATCGCGGGTCAGAAACTCGGGGTTCACCTCGATCGAGGCCTCCAGATCGGGCTCCAGATCGAAGTGCTGCGCGATCAGCGCCCACAGCCGCGCGATTTCCTCGGCGTTGAGGTAGTTGGGGATGCCCCCCTGAGACCCGGGCCCCTACAACCACGTGGTGGCTGCGCTGGCGCGATGAATCAACACTGTCTGCGCTGGCGTAGGCCGTTGCCCTGGGGTAGGCCGTTGCCCTGGGACGCATCCAGGCTCCTGGCTTGGCTGCTGAACCTGCTGCTGAACCTGCTGCTGGCCCTGAGCCCGCTGGCTGCGCCCGCCATGCTCCCCACCACCCCCAGGCCCGCCCAGCCGAACGGAGTGACGCTGGAGGTGTTTGTGCGCGAGGGCTGCCCCCACTGCACCCAGGCCAAAGCCTTCCTTCCCGAGGTGCAACGGCAGCACCCAGACCTGACGATCCGGCTGCGACCGGTCGACACCGACCCAACGGCCCTCGCCGATCTACGGCGCCATACGGCCCAGGCGGGAATTGGGGCGCCGGGGGTTCCCACCTTCGTGCTCGGGAAACGGGTTCTGGTGGGATTCGACGGGCCGGCGGGGAGAGGCCGGGAGCTGCTGGAGCTGATCGCCCGCCAGGTGCACCCGCAAGTGCCGGTGGCGCCGGGTCGCCAGGGGGGGCTGGATGTGCAGCGGCTGGGATTGCCGGCCTTCACCCTGGCCCTGGGACTGCTGGATGGCTTCAACCCCTGCGCCATGTGGGTGCTGCTGTTTTTGCTGTCGCTGCTGGTGCACTGGCGGAATCGCCGGCGGCTGGCGCTGGTGGCCGGCATCTTCGTGCTGGCGAGCGGAGCGGTGTATTACGCCTTCATGGCGGCCTGGCTCAATGTCTTTCTGGTGCTGGGGCTGAGCCGCCCGTTGCAGCTGCTGCTGGGCGGCATCGCCCTGCTGATCGGCCTGCTGAATCTGCACGATGCCAGCCGGCAGAGCGGGGGCTACACCCTGGCCATTCCCGATGCAGCCAAACCCGGGATCATCGCCCGCATGCGCAGGGTGCTGCAGAGCCGTGCCCTGGCCCCGGCCCTGCTGGGGGTGGCGGTGCTGGCGGTGGTGGTGAATCTGGTGGAGTTGCTCTGCACCGCCGGACTGCCGGCGGTATACACCGCCGTGCTGAGCCAGCAATCCCTGCCGGATTGGGCCCACTACAGCTACCTGGGGCTCTACATCCTGGGCTACATCGCCGATGACGCCCTGATGGTGACCCTGGCGGTGTGGGCCCTTGGCAACCAGCGCCTCAGCGCAGCCGCCGGCCGTCGGCTCAAGCTGGTGAGCGCCGCCGTGATGCTGGGCCTTGGCCTGGTGTTGCTGCTGCAGCCGGGCTGGCTGCTCTGAGGGGCCGCTGGAGCGAGGCGATCGGGATGGCGAGCTGCTGCTCACTCCAGTGGGCCAGCAGCGCCGCCAGCAGGGTGGAACGATCGCCGCGGAAACGAAGCATGGGAGCCCGAACGAAAGGCAGCCTTGATGCTGGCTTCGCCGGCCCGAGCCCCCTGCTGCTCTTGCCACCACCTCGGGAAACCAATGGCACAGCAGCCCGTTCACAACGGCCACAGGCAAGGCCCGGTGCTACACCGAAACCAGCACGCACCACACCCCACCAGCCAGGGGAGCAGCTGTTGCCCATGAAAGAACTCACCAGCGCGATCAACCACCACCTGGCCGCGGAATTTCAGGCCAGCCACAGCTATCTGGCCATGTCGATCTGGCTGCGGGAGAAGGACCTGGCAGGGTTTTCGGCCTACATGCTCGAGAAGAGCAACGAGGAGCGCAGCCATGCCGCCCGGATGATCGCCTACCTGGTGGACAGCGACGAGCAGGTGGAACTGCCCACCATTGAAGCTCCCGAACGCAGCTGGCCCTCGGTGCAGCAGCTGTTCGACCAGGTGTATGACATGGAAAAGGGGGTCACCGCCTCGATCAACCGTCTCTACGCCCTGGCCGAGAGCATGGGTGAACGCAGCGCCACCGCCATGCTCGATTGGTTTGTGGCCGAACAGCTCCAGGAGGAAGCCGAGGCGCGCTTCGTGCGCAAACGCCTGCGTCTGGCCGGCGACAACAGCGCCGCCCTGCTCCTGCTCGACCAGCAGTTTCTGGAGGGCAATGCACTGGCCCACGTGAAGGGCGGCCTCAGCGGAGCCAATGGGGCCTGAGCCGGGCCGCTAAGGACTGTGACCCTCACCAGACGCTCCTGAACGCGCTGCCTACGGTCCGATCAGTGGGATCAGGCAGGCGAGCGCATGACGGAACTCGGCAAGTGCCCCTTCAGCGGCCACGGCGGAACCGCCGTGGCGGGGCGCGGTCCCTCAACGCGCGACTGGTGGCCCCAGCAGCTCAACCTGGGGATCCTGCACCAGCACAGTCCGGCCTCCAATCCCCTGGGGGAGGCGTTCCACTACGCCGAGGCGTTCAACCAGCTCGACTACGCCGGCCTCAAGCGCGACCTGATCGCGCTGATGACCGATTCGCAGGACTGGTGGCCCGCCGACTGGGGCCACTACGGCGGCCTGTTCATCCGCATGGCCTGGCACAGCGCCGGCACCTACCGCACCGCCGATGGCCGCGGCGGCGGCGGCACCGGCAACCAGCGCTTCGCGCCGATCAACAGCTGGCCCGACAACGGCAACCTCGACAAGGCCCGGCGGCTGCTGTGGCCGATCAAGCAGAAGTACGGCAACCGCATCTCCTGGGCCGACCTGATGATCCTGGCCGGCAACGCCGCCCTCGAATCGATGGGGCTGCGGACGTTTGGCTTCGGCGGCGGCCGCGCCGACATCTGGCAGCCGGAGGACGACATCTACTGGGGCAACGAGACCACCTGGCTGGGCGATGCGCGCTACAGCGGTGATCGCCAGCTGGAGAAGCCGCTGGCGGCCGTGCAGATGGGTCTGATCTATGTGAACCCCGAGGGCCCGAACGGTGTGCCCGACCCAGTGGCGTCGGGGCGCGACGTGCGCGAGACCTTCGCCCGCATGGCCATGAATGACGCGGAGACCGTGGCCCTCACCGCCGGCGGCCACACCTTCGGCAAGGCCCACGGCGCCGGCAGCGAGGAGCTGATGGGCCCGGCTCCCGAGGGGGCGCCGCTGGAGGAGATGGGGCTGGGCTGGCGCAGTCGCCACGGCAGCGGCGTTGGGGCCGATGCCACCACCAGCGGCATCGAGGGGGCCTGGAAACCCAACCCCACCCGCTGGGACATGGGCTACTTCGACATGCTGTTTGGCTACGAGTGGGAGCTGATCAAGAGCCCCGCCGGCGCCTGGCAGTGGCAGGCGAAAAACTGCCGCGAGGAGCACCTGATCCCCGACGCCCACATCCCCGGGCTCAGGCACCCGCCGATGATGACCACGGCGGATCTGTCGCTGCGTTTTGATCCGATCTACGCGCCGATCTCGCGCCACTTTCACCAGCATCCGGAGGCCTTCGCCGATGCCTTCGCCCGGGCCTGGTTCAAGCTCACCCACCGCGACATGGGGCCCAAGAGCCTCTACCTCGGCCCCGAAGTGCCGGCCGAGGACCTGATCTGGCAGGACCCGATTCCGCCGGTGGATCATCCCCTGGTGGATGGGGACGCCATCGCCGATCTCAAGGCGCGGGTGCGGGCCTCCGGGCTGAGCGTGGCCGAGCTGGTGAGCACCGCCTGGGCCTCGGCCTCCAGCTTCCGGGGCTCGGATAAGCGCGGCGGCGCCAACGGCGCCCGGGTGCGCCTGGCGCCGCAGAAAGACTGGGCCGTGAACCAACCCGAGCAGCTGCAGCGGGTGCTGGGCGTGCTCGTGGACCTTCAGCAGGCCTTCAACGCCTCTCGCTCCGATGGCGTGCGCGTGTCGCTGGCGGATCTGATCGTGCTGGCGGGTGGCGTGGGCGTGGAGCAGGCCGCCGCTGCAGCGGGCCAGCCCGTGGAGGTGCCGTTCAGGCCGGGCCGGATGGATGCCAGCGAGGAGCACACGGATGCAGCCTCCTTTGCGGTGCTGGAGCCCCAGGCGGATGGCTTCCGCAACTGGCAGAAGGGCCCGATGAGCGTGGCCGCCGAGCACCTGCTGGTGGACCGCGCCCAGCTGCTGGGGCTGAGCGCCCCGGAAATGACCGTGCTGGTGGGCGGCCTGAGGGTGCTGGGCGCCAACAGTGGCGGCGTGCCCCATGGCGTGTTCACCGAGCGGCCGGGGGTGCTGAGCAACGACTTCTTCGTGAACCTGCTCGACATGGCCACCACTTGGTCGCCGGTGGATGAGACCGGCGAGCGCTTTGAGGGGCGCGATCGCCGCAGCGGGCAGCTGCGCTGGAGCGGCACCCGGGTGGATCTGGTGTTCGGCTCCAACTCCCAGCTGCGGGCCATCGCCGAGGTGTACGCGCAGAGCGATGGCGCCGGCCGCCTGGTGTGCGACTTCATGGCCGCCTGGGTGAAGGTGATGGAGGCCGATCGCTTCGATCTCAGGCGCTGAGCACAAGCAGAGCGCAGGGCGGGAAGCCGGACATCGATCCGCACGGCCACAAATTGCTTCGACAGCCTTTATGCGGCTATCGTCATTCCATTGCCACTGGATCCCGATGGCCGCTGCCCCTGTGCCCTTCTCCCTGGCCGCCGCTGCCGGAGGCGGCGCTCTGCTCTTCCGCCAGCTGTTTGATGCTGACACCGGCACCTTCACCTACCTGCTGGTGGACGTGCCGAGCACCGAAGGGGTGCTGATCGATTCGGTGTTCGAACAGCACAGCCGCGACCTCTCCCTGATCCGCGAACTGGGCATCACCCTGGTGGCGTCCATCGACACCCACGCCCATGCCGACCACGTCACCGGCAGCTGGCTGATGCAACAGGCCACCGGCTGCGCCATCGGCCTGGCCGCGGCCGCCCGCGCCGAAAACGTCACCCTGCCGCTGGCCCATGGCGATTGCATCCGCTTCGGCGGGCGTCACCTGGAGGTGCGCAGCACCCCCGGCCACACCGATGGCTGCATCAGCTTCGTGCTCGATGACCACGCCATGGCCTTCACCGGCGATGCCCTGCTGGTGCGCGGCTGCGGCCGCTGCGACTTCCAGCAGGGCAACGCCCACACCCTGTGGCGCTCCATCACCGAGCAGATCCTGTCGCTGCCGGATGCCTGCCTGCTCTATCCCGCCCACGACTACACCGGCCGCAGCGTTACCTCCGTCGCGGAAGAAAAGGCGTTCAACGCCCGGCTCGGCGGCGCGGCCACCGAACGGGATTTCGTTGGGCACATGGAGAACATGAAACTGCCCCACCCCCACAAGATCGCCGAAGCCCTGCCGGGCAACCTGCGCTCCGGCAAGCCCCACGACCAGGCCGCCGCCGCAGCCTGGGCGCCCCTGCAGCACAGCTATGCCGGCCTGCCGGAACTCACCCCCGATTGGCTGGCCGATCACAGCGGCAGCGTGACCCTGGTGGACGTGCGCTCAACCGAGGAGTTCAACGGCCCCGATGGCCGCATCCCGGGCAGCGTGCTGTTGCCGCTGCCCGACCTGGACAACCGCAGCCAGGAGCTGCCAGCGGATCGCCCCGTGGTGCTGGTGTGCCATTCCGGCAGCCGCTCAGCCCTCGCCACCCAGCAGCTGCTCAAGGCCGGCCACCCGCAGGTGGCCAACCTCCGCGGTGGCATCAGCCGCTGGGAGGCCGACGGCTATCCGATCGAACGCCTGACCAGCAACTGAAGCGTCTCTCCCTGCTCCGTTCCCGTCTCCCACCGATCAACCATGAGCCCCAGCATCAGCGCCCACGATCTGGCCGAACAGCTGCAAGCCCAGTGCATTGCTGTGATCGATGTGCGTGAGCCGATGGAATACGCCAGTGGCCACATCGCCGGCAGCCTCAACGTGCCCCTCGCGCGCCTGCACCAGGCCGACCTGCCCCTGGGCCCGCTGGTGCTGGTGTGCCAGAGCGGCAACCGCAGCAGCAAAGCAGTCCAAACCCTCCTGGAGCGGAGCCATCCGTACCCCGTCCGCGACCTGGCAGGCGGCATCCCCAGCTGGCAGCAGGCCGGCCTTCCGGTGCGCAAACGCAAGAACGCCCCCCTGCCGCTGATGCGTCAGGTGCAGATCGCCGCCGGCTCGCTCGTGCTGCTGGGCCTGGTCCTCAGCAACACCGTGGCCCCCGCCTGGATCCTGCTCAGCTGGTTTGTCGGGGCGGGACTGGTGTTTGCCGGCGTGAGTGGCTTCTGCGGCATGGCGCGCCTGCTGGCGGTGATGCCCTGGAACAAAGTGGCCTTGTAATGGAGCCCTCCAGCCTCGCCCTGTTGGCAAGCGGCGGTGTTCTGATCGGCTTTCTGCTCTCGGTGCTCGGTGCCGGTGGCTCGATCCTGCTGCTGCCCTTACTGGTGAGTGGCGCGGCCCTGCCCACCCGGGAGGCCGTTCCTCTCTCGCTGCTGGTGGTGATGCTGCTGGCCCTGGCCAACCTGGGCCCCTACGTGCGCCGCGGCCAGTTCGCCCCCCGCCCGGCCCTGATCCTGGGCCTGCCGGCCCTGGCCGGAAGCTGGATCGGCGGCAGCTGGGTGAAAGCCGGTCACATTGCCGAGCCGGTGCAGCTGGCCGTGTTTGCCCTCGCCGCCCTGGTGGCCTCCTGGCTGCTGACCCGCCGCAGCCTGGTGGCCGTTGCCGACGGGAGCCGGCCCGCCCAGCCAGTGGCCCTGGCCCTTCAGGGGGTGCTGGTGGGACTGCTCACCGGCATCGCCGGCGTGGGCGGTGGCTTTGCCATCGTGCCGGCCCTGGTGCTGTTGGCGGGCCTGCCGATGGCCCAGGCCAGCGGCACCAGCCTGCTGCTGATCGCCGTGAATGCCCTGGTGGCCCTGGCAGCCCTGGGCCACTGGCCCGCCGCCAGCCTGCCGCTGATGGCTCCCCTGCTGGTGGGCGGCGCCGTTGGGGCCGTGGTGGGCCAGCGGCTGGCGCCCCATCTCAGCGACCGCCGCCTGCGCCAGGGCTTTGCGCTGCTGCTGCTCGGCACGGCCGCCCTCACCGGCGCGGAGGCCTGGGAGCGCCATCGCCAACCAGCTGCATCCACGTCGCTCCCCCTGATGCAGCCCTCCTCAGCTGATCAGCCGTAGCGGTCCGTTCGCCATTCTGTTGGCCTGATCCCCTCGCCCTCCAGCCATGAGCAACCGCTTCGATCTGATCGTGCTGGGCGCCGGCTCCGGCGGCCTGGCCGCCGCCAAGCGGGCCGCCAGCTACGGCGCCCGGGTGGCGATCGTGGAGGGCGACCGGGTGGGCGGCACCTGCGTGATCCGCGGCTGCGTGCCCAAAAAGCTGCTGGTGTACGGCTCGGCCTACCGCCACCTGCTGGCCGATGCCGCCAGCTATGGCTGGGATGTGGACAACGTGCGCCTCGACGCGTCCCGCTTGCTCGCCAACGTGCGCGCTGAGGTGGACCGGCTGAACGGCTTGCACATCGGTTTTCTGGAGAAAGCCGGCGTGGAGCTGGTGCGGGGCTGGGGCCGCTTCGGCAGCGCCACCAGCGTGGTGGTGACGGGCACCGACGGGAGTGAGCGCGAACTCAACGCCGAACGGATCCTGATCGCCGTGGGCGGCCGGCCCCAGCGCCCCGAGATCCCCGGCGCCGAACTGGGCTGGCTCAGCGATGACATGTTTGAACTCGAGCGCTTCCCCGAGCGGATGGTGGTGGTGGGCGCGGGCTTCATTGCCTGCGAATTCGCAGGCATCCTCAATGGCCTGGGCGTTGAGGTGACCCAGCTGGTGCGCGGCGATCACCTCCTGCGCGGCTTCGACCGCGAGGCCAGCGAGGCGGTGCGCGCCGGGATGGAGGCCGCGGGCATCGAGATCCGATTCGCGCACTCCCCGGCAGCGATCACCGGCCAGTGCGCCCCCGGCGAGCTCAGCGTCACCACCCAGAGCGGCGAATCGATTGCCTGCGGCGGCGTGCTGCTCGCCACCGGCCGCAAACCCTTCCTCCAGGGGCTGAACCTGGAGGCCGCCGGGGTGGCCATGGAGGGCACCCGCATCCCGGTGGATGCCGATCAGCGCACCAACGTGCACGGCATCTACGCCGTTGGCGATGTGACCGACCGCATCAACCTGACGCCGGTGGCGGTGGATGAGGGCCGCGCCTTCGCCGACACGATGTATGGCCACAAGCCCCGTCAGGTGGACCACAGCCTGGTAGCCAGCGCCGTGTTTTCCCAGCCCGAACTGGCCAGCGTGGGGCTCACCGAAGAGCAGGCGATCGCGCGGTTCGGTGCCGATGGGATCAAGGTGCACCGCGCCCGCTTCCGGCCGATGAGCCAGGCACTCCCCGCCCGCGATCCCAAGGTGCTGCTCAAGCTGATCGTGGAGCAGGCCAGTGGCCGGGTACTGGGCTGCCACATGGTGGGCGAGCATGCCGCCGAGATCATCCAGATGGCGGCGATCGCCATCGGCATGGGGGCCACCAAGGCCGACTTCGACCGCACCATGGCCCTGCACCCCTCGGTGGCGGAGGAGTTTGTGACGATGCCGAACTAAGTGCCGAACCAGGTGCCGAATCAAGCCGCCAAGCGGCGCTTGCGCAGGTCGTCGGCCACCATCACCAGCAGCGGCGCCAGCAGCACCAGGGGCAGGGCCTGGCGACCGAAGGGCGCCATGGCGAACACCCGCGACAGGGGAGGCCAGCCCAGCAGCAACGCTGTGAACAGGACCTCCACCGCCACACCGAACCAGAGCAGAGGGTTGGTGCGCCAGCCTCGCTGCAGCAGATTCAGGAAGGCGGAGCGGTGTTCGGTGCGGCACGCCATCGCCACACCGATCTGACCGGTCACGATGCAAGTGAAGGCCGCGCTGGAGGCCTGGTGCTGGATGGCCGTCAGGGCCGGTCCCGCCTGGCCATGCAGCAGCAGGGGGGCGGCCTGCTTCAGCTCGGTCCAGCCCACACCGTGGAACCGCCAGGTGAACAGATAGGCCACCATCGCCACCAGCGCTTCGCTCAAACCCAACACCAGATAGGCGCGCACCATGAGGGGCCGATCCAGCAACGGCGCCGTGCGCCGACGGGGAGGTTGGTGCATCAGGCCCGCCTCCGGCGCTTCCGCCCCCAGGCCCAGGGCGGGCAGCAGATCGGTGCCGAGATCCACCGCCAGGATCTGCAGCACGGTGAGGGCCGCCGGGATCTGGAACGTCACCATGGCCAGGAAGGGCGCCATCTCCGCCACGTTGCTGGCCAGCACGTAAGGCAGAAACTTGCGGATGTTGGCCACCACACCACGGCCGTAGCGCACGGCCGTGACGATGGTGGCGAAGTTGTCGTCGAGCAACACCACATCAGCGGCCTCCCGGGCCACATCGGTGCCCTCCAGACCCATCGCCACCCCCACATCGGCCGCCCGCAGAGCCGGGGCATCATTCACACCATCGCCAGTGACCGCCACCACCTCACCCAGGGTGCGATAGGCCTGCACCAGCCGCAGCTTCTGCTCCGGCGCCATGCGGGCGAACACCAGCCGATTGCGATATTTGAGCAGCTGGCGCAATTGCACATCACTGATCCGATCGAGATGGTCGCCCTGGATCACCCGCACCGGATCGGCCTGGGATGCGCCATTGACCGCCGCAGTGGGTGGATCCAGCAGCCCGATCTGACGCGCGATCGCCTGGGCCGTCAGGCCGTAGTCGCCCGTGACCATCGTGACCTTGATGCCGGCCTGGTGGCACTGGCGGATGGCTTCGGGCACCTCCGGCCGGGGCGGGTCGTAAAGCCCCAGCAGGCCCACCAGGCTGAGCTCCCGTTCCAGTTGATCAGCCGGGGCTGAAAGCAGAGAGGGATCGACTTGACGCCGGGCCACGGCGATGACGCGGTAGCCCCGGGCCGCCAGGGCGTCGTTGGCGGCGATCGCCGCATCCCGCCCCTCGGGGCCGCAGTGGGCCAGCAGCTCCAGCGGTGCCCCCTTGGTGATCAACTGCAGGCCGCCATGGGCGTTGCCCTCCGGGTCGCTCCCCCCCTCCACGATCACGCTCATCCGGCGCCGGTGGGAATCGAACGGCAGCTCGCGGCGGCGGACATGGGGCTGCTGCAGGGCGTCAGGGCTCAGATCGTGCGCCAGCGCCGCCATCCACATGGCCGTTTCCGTGGGATCGCCGATCGCGCGCACCACCTCGCCGCTGCGGTCAAGACGAGCATTGGAACAGAGGCACGCTCCGGCCAACAGCTCCCGCACCCCGACAGCATCCACTGCCCCTGGAGCCCCGACATCGCCCCCGTCAGGCAACCAGGTCGCCTCCACCGCCATGCGGTTGCAGGTGAGGGTGCCGGTCTTGTCGCTGCAGATCACACTCACCGAGCCGAGGGTTTCCACAGCCGAGAGCCGCCGCACCAGCGCCTTCTGGCTGGCCATGCGCTGCACGTTGATGGCCAGGGCGAGGGTGACGGTGGGCAGCAACCCCTCGGGCACGTTGGCGACGATGATCCCCACTGCAAACACCAGGCTCTCCAGCGGCCCCATCCCCACGAACAACAGGCTGAGGCTGAAGGTGATCAACCCCATCGCCAGGGCGATGCCGGTGATGGTGCGCACGATGTGGCCCACCTGCTGCTCCAGGGTGCTGGCTCCTCGGGGCGTGGCCGCGGTGAGGTGGGCGACGTGGCCGAACTCCGTTTCACCACCGGTGGCGTAGACGATGGCCTCGGCCCGACCGGCGGCCACGGTGGTGCCCGCCAGGGCCAGGTTGGCCCGCTCCCGGGTTGGGATCACCACCCCCTGGGCAACCGCCGAAACCGTGATCGGCTCAGCATGGCGGGCCACCGGCAGGGATTCACCGGTGAGCACGGAGAGATCCAGGCTCAGCTCGATCGCATGGATCAACCGGGCATCGGCGGGCACCCGATCCCCCTCCTCCAGCAGGATCCGGTCGCCGGGCACCAGCGCCTCGGCGGAGAGCTGGGTGGGCACACCGTCGCGCCAGAGGCGCACCTGGCGTGGCAGGGAGCGCTTGAGCGCCGCCAGGGTGCGCTCGGCCTGGTAGTCCTGCCAGAAGGAAAACACCCCATTGATCAGCACCACGGCCCAGATGGCCCAGCCGAGCTGTGGGGTGCCGGCCGCAAAGGCCAGGGCACCGGCCACCCAGAGCAGCAGTGCCATGAAATGCACCAGCTGGTCGATGAAGCGCAGCAGCAGGGGACGGCGGCGCTGGCTCGGGAGGCGATTGGCGCCAAACCGCTCCAGGCGCCGCTGGGCCTCCACGTGGCTCAGGCCCTGGGGTGTGCTCTGCAGCGCCGCCGCCACCGCTTCCGCCGGGAGCGACCAGATCGGCTGGCTGGCTGAGAGCAGCACGGATCACCCACAGCAGCACTGAATGCATCATGGGCAGGTTGGCTCTGACTGGTCAGAGCCCCCCGAGCCCGACAGCTTGCCCCGAACACCATGCTCAGCCTGCTGATCGACCTGGTTGTCATCTTCGGGCTGGCGGTGCTGGCGGCGCTGGTGTGCCATCGCCTGCGCTTACCCACCGCCATCGGCCTGCTGGTGGGAGGCGTGCTGGCGGGCCCTGAGCTGCTCGGCCTGGTGCGCAACGTGCACGAGATCGAACTGCTGGCCGAAATCGGTGTGGTGCTGCTGCTGTTCGTGATCGGCCTGGAGATCTCGATTGCCGATCTGGCGCGGCTGCAGCGCTTCTTCACGGTGGGCGGCAGCGTGCAGTTCTTCGGCACCGCCGCCGTGGTAGCCGGCGTGCTGCTCCCCACCGGGCTCAGCCCCCAGCAGGGGCTCTACCTGGGTTTTGTGGCGGCCCTCTCCAGCACCGCCATCGTGCTGCGGATGCTGCAGGAGCGTGCCGAGCTGGACACCCCCCATGGCCGCTCGGTGTTGTCGATCCTGATCTACCAGGACGTCGGGGTGGTGCCGGTGATGCTGATGGCCCCCCTGCTGGCGGGCAGCTCCGGCGGATCCGGGTTGGAGGCCGTCGGGCTGCTGCTGGGCAAGGTGGCCCTGGTGGGGGCCTTCGGCTTCTGCGCCTACCGCTGGCTGGTGCCCTTCGTGCTGGAGCGCATCACCCGCACCCGCAGCTCGGAGGCCTTTCTGCTGGGGGTGTTCATGCTCTGTGTGGGCATCGCCGTGCTCACCCAGTCGCTGGGGCTGTCGCTGGCCCTGGGGGCCTTCCTGGCGGGCTTCATCCTCTCCGAATCGGACTACTCCCACCAGGCCGTGGCGGTGATGCTGCCGTTCCGCGACGTGCTGATGAGCCTGTTCTTCGTGTCAATCGGGATGCTGCTGAACGTCCAGTTTCTGTCTGAGCATCCCGTGCGGATCCTGCTGCTCACCCTGGGGGTGGTGGCGATCAAACCGCTGGTGGGGGCAATCGCCGCCCTGCAGGTGGGCCTGCCCCTGCGCAACGCGGTGCTCACCGGCATGGCCCTCGGCCAGGTGGGGGAGTTTTCCCTGGTGGCCACCAAGGCAGGGGTGACAGCAGGCCTGCTCAGCCAGGACCTCTTCCAGACCGTGCTGGATGTGGCCGTGCTCAGCATGATCACCACGCCCTTCCTGGTGGCCAGCGGGCCGGCCCTGGCGGACTGGTTGGCACGCACCCCCCTGCAACGGCTGCAGCAGGGGCGGCTGCTGCAGGACGCGCCGCCGGCCAGCGCGGCCTACAACGGACACATCCTGATCGTGGGTTTCGGCGTGACCGGCCGCAACCTGGCCCACTCGGCCCGCCGCAGCGACGTGCCCTATGCGGTGGTGGAGGTGAATGCCGGCATCGTCAAGGAAGCCCGGGCCCTGGGGGAACCGATCCACTACGGCGACGCCAGCCAACCGCCGATCCTTGAGCTGGTGCGTGCCGACCGCGCCCGCGCCATCGTGGTGGTGATCGATGATTCCGGCGGTGCGCGGCGGGTGGTGGAGCTCTGCCGGCGGTTCGCCCCGGATGCCTACATCCTTGTGCGCACCCGCTACCTGCGGGAGGTGGAGCCGCTGATGGCCCTCGGCGCCGACGAGGTGATCGCCGATGAACTGGAGGTGTCGATCGAGGTGTTCTCACGGGTGCTGGCGCGAATGCTGGTGCCCCGAGAAGACATCAAGGCCCTGATCGGCGACGTGCGGGGCGACTGGCGCCGCATGACCCGGGGCCTGGCGAAGGAGGCCACTGCGGTGCATGACCTGCGGGTCGCCGTGCCCAATCTGGCCACCCACAGCCTGCGGCTGGGGCCCCGCTCTCCCCTGCTGGGGTCCACGATCGCCACCAGTCGTCTGCGGGAGGACTACGGCGTGAACGTGCTGGCCGTGACCCGCGAGGGGGAAGCAATCGGCAATCCCCCCGGCGAGCTGGCGTTCCAGCAGGAGGATGTGTTGTTTGTGATCGGCCCCACCGACTGGGAGGCCGATCAGATCACCTGAGCCCGGCCGCTGCCCCCGGCCATCACCCCAGCAGATCCTTGCGGAGTTTGCGAATCCGATCCAACAGCTCTGCCCGCCGTTGTTGCTTGAAGGCGTTGCGCGCCAGGCTGTTCAACAGGGCCACCAGCCCCACCAGCTCGAGCAGCCCCCCCACCAGGGGGATGTCGTTGATGGCGTCCAGGGTGGCGCCGGTGAGCTTGAGGGCAATGCCGGCCAGCACCGCCAGGGCAAGGATCTGCAGCGCCGGCACCAGATCGGCCAGCGATGCCAGCGGGGTGGCCCCGAGCTTCTGCAGCAGCTGGTTGAGAAACTGCAACGGCAGACCCAGCATCTGGCTGGCTCCCGACTCGGATGGAGCGGGATCGGATGGGGCAGGGTCGGATGGGGCGGGGTCAGTTGTGGCCAGCGGGGCCGCCGTGGCCACCGCAATGTCCAGGGTCGGAGGTTCCAGAGCGGGCTCAGGCTCGAGGGCTGGATTGCGATCGAGGCTGACCTCTGAGGTGAGCTGCTGAACGTCTGGGGTGATCGGCTGAACCTCCGCTTCGACCAAGACACCAACCACCACAGGCCAGGGCCGTTATAAAGCGGAGTTCAGCCGGTGGCCAGCCCCCTCTCGTCGAAGACGCCTTCAAACAACACTGAACTGAGATAACGCTCGCCGGAATCGGGCAACACCACAACGATCGTCTTGCCGGCGTAGGCATCCTCCCGGGCCAGGCGCAGGGCTGCGGTGGTCGCCGCGCCACAGGAGATCCCCGCCAGGATGCCCTCCTCCTTCATCAGCCGGCGGGCCATGGCCACCGCCTCCTCGTCGGTCACGCTCTCCACCCGATCCACCAGGTTGAGGTCGAGGTTGGCGGGCACAAACCCGGCACCGATGCCCTGGATCTTGTGGGGGCCGGGCTTGAGCTCCTGGCCTGCCTTCGCCTGGGAAATCACCGGACTGTTGGTGGGCTCGACCGCCACCGACACCAGCGGCTTGCCCAGGGTGCTCTTGATGTAGCGACTCACGCCGGTGATCGTGCCGCCGGTGCCGACCCCCGCCACCAGCACATCCACCTGCCCCTCGGTGTCGGTCCAGATTTCCGGGCCGGTGGTGTCGTGGTGGATCTGGGGATTGGCCGGATTGGAAAACTGCTGCAGCAGCACGTAGCGATCGGGATCGGAGGCCGCCATCTCCTTGGCGGTGCCGATGGCACCGGGCATGCCCATGCGTCCTTCGGTGAGCACCAGGTGGGCGCCGTAGGCGGTGAGCAGCTTGCGGCGCTCCAGGCTCATGGTTTCTGGCATGGTGAGGGTCAGGGGGATTCCCTTGGCTGCCGCCACGAAGGCCAGGGCGATGCCCGTGTTGCCGCTGGTGGGCTCCACCAACTCCTTGCCGGGGCCCAGCAGGCCTTCCTGCTCCGCCCGCCAGATCATGGCGGCGCCGATGCGGCACTTCACCGAGAAGGCGGGGTTGCGGCCCTCGATCTTGGCCAGCACCCGCGCCTGACAGCCCTCGGTCACGCGATTGAGCTGCACCAGGGGGGTCTTGCCGATGGTCAGGCTGTTGTCGGCGTAGATGCTGGTCATCCGATCGAAGCGGCCGTTCTGTGTCCGCACCCTAGGAATGGCTGGCGTTCAGGCCATACACCTCGGCATCGGCGGGGTCGCGGATGCCGAGTTCCTCACGCCATGCGCTGATGGGGCGATCCCAGCCCTCCTCCCAGCGGGCGGCCACCAGGCACTGGGCCACCGCCTGGCTCAGCCCTTCAAAGCGCTCGATCTGAAAGCGGAAGCTGGCCAGCTGCCCGGCGGTGGTCAGCAGCACGTAGGCGGGAAAGCCGATCTGGGCAGCAGTGATCGCCAGCACCCCGCTCTCACCGGCCGCCATGGTGCCGAAGCCACTCACCACGTGGTGGATGTCGTGGGTGGTGGCGACCCGCTGGGTGAGCCACTGGGCCTCGGTGGTGGTGGGCCGGGGCCGGAAGAATTCCGGGTCGTAGTTGAGACGGCGGATCAGCTCGGCGTAGCTGCGACCCAGGCTGCCCTCAGGCAACTGGATCAGCCGGTCGATGTCCGGCTGGAGTGGGGGATAACGCTGGTCGAGCAGCGCCGCTCCGCCGGGTACGGCCCGAAAGCGACGGACCGAATCCACCATCTGGGGACTGTCGATCATGTTGTCGACCAGATCCGCCACCGAGCTCAGCTCGCCGCCGCTGCGTCCGATCGCCGCCAGCAGTTTGAGGTTATTGGCCGCCCGCAGCAGCTCTTCGAACCGTGACATCCAGCCAGATCCAACTCTCCCCAGGATGAATCCAGCGGGGGCCCTGAAACCTGATCAGGCTGGCTCCCACTCGACTTTCACCACATCCAGCGGGCCGCGACCGCTGTGGTTGAGCTCGGTGGCCGCCCGCAGAGCGGCCTCATGGGTGTGGAACAGAAAGGCTTCGCTGGTGCTGCCTACATCGACCAGATGCTGATCCTCGCCGGCGATGGCCACAAAGGAGCCATCACTCAGCCGCCGCAGGGCATAGCGCTCGGCCTGGGTGCAGTCCATTGGGTGGGAGGGGTCAATCTCAGGAGCCCAGAAATGCATGACCGCCAACCTGCCTGATCAAGCGTAGCCAGCCCCGCCAGACCGCACGACCCCCGGCAGGATCAACTCGAGCAGGGCGCCGCCCTCTGGTCGATTGCTCGCCTGGATGCGGCCGCCGTGGGTGACGGCGATCTGCTGCACGATCGAGAGCCCCAGGCCACTGCCGATGCGTGGCGTGCGGGCCCGGGAGGGGTCTCCCCGGTAAAAGCGCTCAAACAGATGGGCCAGATCGTCTTCACTGAGGCCAGGACCCTGGTCGGCCACACCCAACTGACACCAGTCGCCGCGGCTGTCGAGGGTCACCCGCAACTCGCCGCCATCCGGGCTGTAGCGCAGGGCGTTGTCGAACAGGTTGAGCAGGGCTCGGTGCAGACGTGAGCTGTCGCCGCGCACCTGCAGGGCGGGGGGTGCATCCACCGCCAGGCGGATCTGACGCGGATCGGCGAGGGGACGCAGGTTGGCCCACACCTGCTCCACCAGCTGGGGGAGATCCACCACGCTCGCCCGCTGACCGGTGTCCGGCAGCGTGTTCTCGAGGCGGGAGAGCTCGAGCAGATCACCCACCAACTCCTGCAGCCGCAGCAATTCCCGCTGCAACCGCTCCACCAGCCGGGCGTTCTGACTGTTGACCTGAGCGGCGAGGCTGTCTCCCACCAGCAGCAGGGCCGTGAGGGGCGTTTTCAGCTCGTGGGCCACATCGCTCACCCAGCGCTCCTGCTGCTCCAGCTGGGCATCGAGGGAGCGGCGACTCTGCAGCTGCACGCCCAGCCATCCATCCCGGCCGGGCACCACCAACACGTCGAGGTCCTGGCCACCGGAGTGCCACTCCAGACGCTGGGGGCGATCCTGGCGGCGGGCGATGCGGATGCTGCTGGCAAGACCAGGATCATCACAGATCCTGGTGAAGGGCTGACCCACCAGCAGCCGGCCCGCATCGAGCTGGAGAATCCGCTCCGCCCTGGGGTTGATATGACCCACGGTGCCGTTGCGTTCGAGCAGGATCCAGCCCGTGGCCGAGGAATCCATCCAGCTGAGCAGCTGGCGGGCCTGGGGCAGGGGACGCCGCCAGCGGCCACGCCGACGCCAGAGCGCCATCAGCCCGTTGAAAGCCCTAGCCAAAGCGATAGCCGAACCCCCGAACGGTGATCAGATGCACGGGCGCCGAGGGATTCTCTTCCAGTTTTTCACGCAACCAGCGGATGTGCACATCGACGGTTTTGCTGTCACCGAAATAATCGATGCCCCAGAGCTGCTCCAACAGCTGATCGCGGCTCCACACCCGCCGGGGGTGCTGCATGAACAGCTCCAGCAGGCGGTATTCCTTGGGCGAGAGATTCACCTCCAGGCCGTCCCGGGTCACCCGGCATTCCTCCGGATAGAGGCAGAGATTGGCGTGCTCCAGCACCCGGGCCCGGGAGACCTGGCTGGAGGAGCGGCGCAGCAGGGCCCGGCAGCGGGCCACCAGCTCCCGCATGCCGAACGGCTTGACCAGGTAGTCGTCAGCTCCGACCTCCAGGCCCAGCACCCGGTCGGTTTCGGTGTCGCGGGCGCTCACCACCAGGATCGGGGTCTGGTTGCTCTGCTGGCGCAGCTGGCGGCAGACATCCAGACCACCCAGGCCGGGGAGCATCAGGTCGAGCACCACAAGGGAAAACCCCTGCCCCTCCGGCGCCCGCTGCAGCAGCTGCAGGGCATCGCGACCATTGCCGCAGGCCTCCACCGCAAACCCCTCCAATTCGAGGGCATCGCGGATCGTTTCGCGGATGGTTTCGTCGTCTTCGACGACCAACAAGGACGGCTGCATGGCGCCATTCTCGCCGGCCAGCTTGAAACCCCAGAAGGTTGTTTCAACCAGAGGGGCTGTTTCAACCTGAGACGCCTCAACCACAGCGATACCCCTGGCCGCGCACGGTGGTGATCAGGGCTGGCTGGGCAGGATCGGCCTCCAGCTTGAGGCGCAGCCAGCGGATGTGCACATCCACCGTCTTGGGGTCGAGTTCCACGGCCTCGAGTTCGCCCCACACGCGGGCGAGGAGCTCTTCGCGGCTCCAGATCCGGCGCGGATGCTCCAGGAAGAACTGCAGCAGGCGAAATTCCCGGGGGGAGAGGGTCACGTCGTGGCCATCCCGGCTGACCCGGTGTTCCTCCACCCGCATGACCACAGCCCCGCAGCGCAGTTCGGTGGTGGCCTCCAGCCCGAGCTGGTGACGGCGCACCAGCGCCCGGCAGCGGGCCAGGCATTCCGCCAGACCAAACGGCGCGGGCAGCACGTCGTCGGCGCCCACCTCCAGGCCCCAGACCCGATCGGCTTCGCTGGTGCCCGGGCAGAGCATCAGCACCGGGATCGAAGCCTGACTCGCCCGCGCCTGGGCGCACAATCCTGCGGCCTGCGCACCGAGGCTGCCATCGAGCACCAGAAGGTCCCAACCGGAGGGGGCAGCGAGCTGGTCGGCAGCGTCGTCAGCATCTCGGCAAAGGCTCACCTCACACCCCGCCGCAGTGAGATCGTGGCGGAGCCGGTGGGCTGCCGTGAGATCGGCATGCACCAGCAGCAGCCGAAGCGACGGCTGACTCATCGATGCGGATGGCTCTGCTGGGGGAGATGACTCACCACCAGACGCCGTTGGCTATCGATCTGCAGCCAGCCCTCGTCGCGCAGGGCGCCCAGGATGCGGGTCACGGTGACCCGGGTGGTGCTCAGGGTGCTGGCCAGATCCTGATGGGTGAGCTTGATCTGCAGGCGCAGGCCCTGCTCACAGGGCTGGCCGTAGTCGTTGGCCAGCAGCTCGAGGAAGCCCCGCACCCGTTCCTCGATCCGCCGCAGACCCAGCAGCGCCAGCAGGGCTTCACTCTGGCGGTAGCGGGCCGCCATGCCCTGGAGCAAACCCATGGCCAGGTGGGGAGACCGCTGGATCTCCTCACAGCTGAGGCAGAGCAGATCGCTGTCCACCAGGGTGGTGGCCGCATAGGCCTCCACGTTGGTGAGCGGATCGCCGAAGGGTTCGTTCGGGCCGGCCAGACCCAGCAGCAGCTCGTCGCCCTGCATGGAGATGGCGGAGAGCTTCACCATGCCCCGCACCACCACCCACACGTTGCGCTTGAGCAGGGGAACCTGGCTTCCAGGGGCCAGATGCACCAGGCTGCGCTTCTCGTAGCTGGCCTCCAGAACGTCGCGAAAACTGTCGCTGCGACCTGGCTGAAGGGAGGGCGTGAACACCATCGCGGGGCAAGCCGTTGGTTTGAAAGAACGCTATGGAGGGCGGTATGCCGCCAGGCAAAGACTGGGTAGTGCGGGGTTTAAGGGTCGGTTAGGGCCGGGGGCTGCTCAAGGGAGCCACGCAGAATCCAGAGGTTGGCGCCCTGCCGCCACAGCAGCCAGAGCTGATCAACGTCGAGCAGGGAGCGGCCGTGCAGCGCAGCGAGGGCCAGGGGCGCGGCGGCAGAGGCGGCAACCCGACGCACGGCCACCCCGTCCGGCATGGGGCCGAGGGCCGGCGGCGGAGCCTGCTCCAGGCCTCCCTCCCAGAGGTCCTGAAGGGCCTTGTCCTGGCCGGGGAGCAGCCACCACTGGCGCCGCTGGACGGCCACGACGGTGGCGGAAGCCTGCTGGGGCCGCGGCGCCTGGGCCACCTGCCGAGCCAGGCGGAACGCTTCGCCCGGCTGGCGCGGCAGCCCAGAGCCCTCAGCCTCCACCACCCCCACAGCGCGCGACGGCACCCCCACGGGTCCGGGGGCCGGGGCTGCGGCTGGGACGCTGGCGAAGGCCCCGTTGGGCAGGGTTGAGGGTGGTGGGGGCGGCAGGGCCGCAAGCCCCTGCAGCGGAATCGCCTGCAGGCTGGCCGCCGGGACTGCCGCCGGTGTGCGGCTCCAGCGCAGCAGGGTCGGCGTGTCGTCGGCGAAGGCGGCACGGCGGCCGGGACGGGTGTCCGGCCCTGCGGGGGGCAGCGCCAGCACCACCAGCAGCTGGCAGACCAGCGCGGCTAACAAGGCCGGCACCCAACGGCTCAGCCGGGGATCTGCCAGCAGGCGTGGATTCACCAGCAGGCGTGGATTAGCCAGCAGGCGATGGAGGCGCAGGTAGCTGAAGCTCAAGGGAGAGTGGCAAGGGGGCAAGCTGATTGAGCAGGCGGCGCACATCGCCCCAGGGGGTGTCGGGGTCGGGCACGATCCGCAGGCGCACCGCCCGGCCCCGCAGACTGGGGGCCATCAGCAGGCGCTGGATCTCGCTGGAGGCCATGGGCTGATTCCACAGCCGCAGGCCACCATCAGCAGCGAGATGCAGGCTGATCACCCCCTGGGCCTGGGAACGCTGCAACCAGCGCTGAGGCAGCAGCACCAGGCCCAGGGCCAGCCCACAGAGCGCTGTGGCCAGCACCCCGTGGGCAAGGGCCTGCAGCTGCAGCGCCCTCACCAGCCCACCCCCGGCGATGCCAACAGCACCGGCAGGGGCGACTGACTGCGCAACCAGGCCATGGAGGCGGCCACCTCGCCGCTGGTGAGGGCAGCGGAGGGCTGAAAGCGCAGCGCCACCACCCCCTGGGGCCGGCCCCGCAGCAGGCGCGCGAGGCCGTCGCTGGCCAAAGGAGCCCCATTGAGGATCCAGCCACCACGGCCAGAGCGAGCCACCGCCAGCACCTCACCGGCCAGCGACCCTGGCTCGGCAGGCAGCCGGGGAGCGGGCCGAAGCAGCAGGCTGGGCAAAGCCGCCACCGCCAGCAACACGGTGATGGTGGTCGCCACCAGGGGCGCCACCAGCACCCAGGCCGGCTCGATCGCAGCGGCTGGCTTCACAGCTGATGACCGGGCGGCTGATGACTGGACGGCTGGGTGCGGGCGCAACAGCGCAGCTGCCAGCGGCGCAGGCCCTGGTTGAGCAACTGCAGGGCCATCGCCACCAGGGTGAGCTGGAGCCCGAGCAGGGTGGGCAGCAGCACCTCGCCATAGCCCGCCAAGGGAGCGGCCGGCGGCAGCAACAGCTGGGGGCCCAGCTGCCGCAGCACCGCCATCAGCCCAGCGGTGGTGCCGATCAACCCCAGCAGCGGAGCCAGCACGGCAGCGGCCTGCAGCAGGGGTTCGCCCCAGGCCATCTGCTCTTCGCCATCCTCAAGCAGCTGAGCCCGCACTTCCACGGAGGGCGCCGCCGCCAAGGCCCCGCAGAGCGCCCGCCAGGGTCTCCGTCCGCGGCGCCACCAGCGCCACCAGAAGGCCACCCGATCGAAGCCCACGGTGAACACCGCCACCGACAGCAGCAGCAAGGGCAGGGCAACGGGCCCGCAAGCTTTCCACAACGGCAATACAGAGGCCATTGCGCCAATCAGCTTGCCGGAGATTATGGACTGCAGGCAGACAACGCCGGTATCGCGCTCACTTGACAGGAGGGCTGGGAAACCACGACCGCAACCCCAGCGAGACATACACAAGAGAGACCAGCACCGGAACCTCGATCAGGGGACCGATCACGCCGGCCAAGGCCTGCTGGGAGGTGACACCCCAGACGCTGATGCTGACGGCAATGGCCAATTCAAAATTGTTGCCTGCGGCGGTGAAAGCGAGGGCCGTCGTGCGCTGATAGTCCAATCCACTGCTGTGACCCACCAGAAAAGCCACACTCCACATCACCACGAAGTAGAGGAGCAGGGGAATCGCCACCCGCACCACCTGCGCTGGATCAGACGTGATGGCCTGCCCCTGCAGGGCGAACATCACCACGATGGTGAACAGCAGGCCGTAGAGGGCCCAGGGGCTGAGGCGCGGCAGAAAGGTGCGCTCGTACCAGCGAATGCCTTTGCTTCGCACACCGATGCGACGGGTGAGGAAGCCGGCCAATAGCGGGATCCCCAGAAAAATCATCACCGCCTTGGCAATCTCCGCCATCGAGAAGTTCACCACCTGGCTCTCGAGTCCAAGCCAGCGGGGAAGAATCTGGAGGTAAAAGCTGCCCAGCAGCGCGTATGCCATCACCTGCACGAGTGAATTGATCGCCACCAACAAGGCGGCCGCTTCACGATCACCCTGGGCCAGATCAATCCAGATCAGCACCATGGCGATGCAGGGAGCGATGCCGATCAGGATCAGGCCCGTGCGAAAGGCTGGTTGGTCCGGCAAAAACAACCAGGCCAGGCAGAACATCAGCAATGGGCCCAGCCCCCAGACCAGTCCCAGCGCCAAGCTGAGCAGACGCCGATCCCGGGCCACATGGCCCAGCTCGCCGTAGCGAACCTTGGCCAACACCGGATACATCATCAACAGCAACCCCACGGCAATGGGCAAGGAGGTGTGATCCACCTGCACCGCACTCAGCAGGCCCTGTAGCCCAGGCACCAGGCGGCCAAGCAGAAGACCGCCAGCCATGGCCAGCAGAATCCACACCGGCAGCAGCCGATCGAGCCGCGACAGCTTCGCCAGCACGGCAGCTTGCTGGGCAGGCGGAACGCTCATGAGCAGGGGCTGGCGGGGGTGGTGCAGCCAGCAGCCAGATCGGCCAACCAACCCCGAAGACCCTCGAGGGCTTCAGGCTGCAGTTTGTAATACACCCAACGGCCCTCCTGCCGATCCACAAGCAGCCCCGCCTCCTTCAGCACCTTCAGGTGAAACGACAACTTCGACTGGGCCAGCGCCAATTCACCGGTGAGCTCGCAGACGCAGCGCTCGCCACCGCCCAGCGCCTCGATCACCTGCAGCCGCACTGGATCGGCCAGGGCCTTGAGCAGCAGACGCGCCTGATCCACCGGCAGGGGCGAGGGAGCAACGGACACCGGGCGCGGTCCCATGGATCCATCAAACCTAATTGTTCTGAACAAGGAGGCCCACCCGTCGCCACCCCTTAACCCAGTCGTAAACCCATCAACTCTCCTTGATGGGAAATTGGGTCCAGCTCCAAGCGCTGCCCCATGAAAATCGGCATCAACGGCTTCGGCCGCATCGGCCGCCTGGTGTTCCGAGCCCTCTGGGGGCGCCCCGGCATTGAGCTGGTGCACGTCAACGACAGCGGCGGTGATGCCGCCACCGCCGCCCACCTGCTGGCCTTTGACTCCGTGCATGGCCGCTGGCAGCAGACGGTGCAGGCCAACCCAGCACTGCCAGGCACCAGCCCCGGCTTCGTCGTGGGGAGCCAAGCGGTGAGCTACAGCCAGGAAAGCGACCCCACCGCCGTGCCGTGGCGCGAGGCCGGCGTGGAGATGGTGCTCGAGTGCAGCGGCAAATTCAAGACGCCCGAAACCCTGCAGCCCTATTTCGATGTGGCGGGTCTCAAGCGGGTGGTGGTGGCCTGCCCGGTCAAGGGCGAGATCGCCGGCGCAGAAGCCCTGAACGTGGTGTTCGGCATCAACCATCACCTTTACAACCCTGACCAGCACCGGCTGATCACGGCCGCCTCCTGCACCACCAACTGCCTGGCGCCCGTGGTGAAGGTGGTGCACGAAACCTTCGGCATTCAGCACGGCTCGATCACCACCCTGCACGATGTGACCAACACCCAGGTAGTGGTGGATGGCTTCAAGAGCGACCTGCGCCGGGCCCGCTCGTGCCTGCAGAGCCTGATCCCCACCACCACCGGATCGGCCAAGGCGATCGGCCTGATCTTCCCGGAGCTGCAGGGCAAGCTCAACGGCCACGCCGTGCGGGTGCCGCTGCTGAATGCATCGCTCACCGATGCGGTGTTTGAGCTGGCGCGGCCCACCACAGCCGAGGAGGTGAACGGCGCCTTCGAGGCCGCCGCCAATGGCGCGCTGCGGGGAATCCTCGGCTACGAAACCCGGCCCCTGGTGTCGGTCGACTACGTCAACGACGATCACAGCGCCGTCGTCGATGGCCTCTCAACGATGGTGGTGAACGGCACCCAGCTCAAGGTCTACGCCTGGTACGACAACGAATGGGGCTACAGCTCCCGGATGGCGGATCTGGTGAGCCATGTGGTCCTCGTCGACGCGCGCTGAGCCAACGCCATGGCACGCGCCCTCTCCGCCCTGCAGCAATACGCGATCGTGACGGCCAACTACTGGGCCTTCACCCTCACCGACGGCGCCCTGCGCATGCTCGTGGTGTTCCACTTCCACGAGCTGGGCTACAGCAGCCTCGAGATCGCCTTCCTGTTTCTCTTCTACGAGTTCTTCGGCATCGTCACCAACCTCTACGGCGGCTGGCTCGGGGCCCGTTTCGGCCTGCGGCTCACCCTCTGGTGCGGCACCTTGATGCAGGTGGCGGCGCTGCTGATGCTGATCCCCGTGGCCGACAGCTGGCCCAAGTGGTGGAGCGTGGCCTACGTGATGGTGGCCCAGGCGATCAGCGGCATCGCCAAGGACCTCAACAAAATGAGCGCCAAGAGCGCGATCAAAACCGTGGTGGCCGAGACCCCGGAGGATCACAGCCAGGGCGAAAGTCAACTGTTCAAGTGGGTGGCCATCCTCACCGGCTCCAAGAACGCCCTCAAGGGGGTGGGCTTTTTCCTAGGCGGCCTGCTGCTCACCACAATCGGCTTCAACGCCGCCGTAGGCGCCATGGCCGCCGGGCTGTTTGCCGCCTTCCTGCTCACCCTGGTGCTGCCGGCTGACATCGGACGCATGAAGCAGAAACCTGGCTTCAGCGCCCTGTTTTCCAAGAGCCGCGGCATCAACGTGCTGTCGCTGGCGCGCTTCTTTCTGTTCGGTGCCCGCGATGTGTGGTTTGTGGTGGCGCTGCCGGTGTTTCTGCAGACCGCCCTGGGCTGGCGCTTCTGGGAGGTGGGCGGCTTCATGGGCCTGTGGGTGATCGGCTACGGGATCGTGCAGGGCGCTGCTCCGGCCCTGCGCCGCAGTTGGGGCCAGACCGTCCCGCCCGGGGTGGCGGCGGTGGAGTTCTGGAGTGCCCTGCTCACCGCCATCCCAGCCTTGATCGCCATCGCCCTCTGGCGCCAGGTGGCCCATCCGGGAGTGGCCGTGGTGGTGGGCCTGGCAGTCTTTGGTGTGGTGTTTGCCATGAATTCCTCGATCCACAGCTACATGGTGCTGGCTTACACCGATGCCGAATCCGTCAGTCTGAATGTGGGCTTTTATTACATGGCCAATGCGGCGGGCCGGCTGCTGGGAACGGTGCTCTCGGGCGCTTTGTTCCTGGTAGGGGGGTTGCAGGCCTGCCTGTGGACTTCCGCCCTGCTGGTGGCGGCCGCCTTCCTGGTCAGCACCCGCCTCCCCGCCCCGCCGCGCCAGGGCAGCCAGGCTCTGCTGCCAACCACCTAACGCCTGATCCGGCCCAGCTGATTCAAAGCCTTCTCGCGCAGCTCCGGGGGCAGCGCCACGTAGCCCAGCAATTCCGCATTGTCCTGGCCTTCCCTGCTGAGGATGTAGCGCAGGCTGGTCTTCAGTGCCGGCAGCTGATCGCCCAATCCCCAAGCGGGAACCAACATCCAATTCAGATTGACGATGGGGTAGCCATCAGCGGGGTCGGGATTGGTGCCGAGCAGGCGGTTGTTCAAAGGAATGCTGGCCACAGCCTTGGCAGCAGCACGAGCATCGGGACGCATGAACTGACCAGGACGATTCTGCAGGGCAGCCGCCTGAATCGGAGCGCGAATGTAGGTCGACTCGATGTAGCCGATCGCACCCGGTGTGGCCACCAAGACCGCCGCCATCGCCTCGCTGCTGGCCACTGCCTGGCCAACGGGCCAGGCCACCTGGCGCCCCGATCCCGGGCCCTCCCGCCAGGCGCGGCTGATGGAGGCCAGCGCGGCGGTGAAATTCGCCGTACTGCCGGAGGCGTCGCGGCGATGCAGCACCGTAATGGGCTGATCGCTGCAGCCCAGTGCCTTGAAGTTGGTGATCCGGCCCAGAAACACATCGCTCAGCTGAGCCCGCGACAACCGAAGCTGGCAACCCGGGGCGTTGTAGGCCACCGCGATGGCCCCCGCAGTGACGGGGAAGGCCAACAGCCCCCGGGGCGCCGCTTGCATCTCCTGGGGCGAGGGTGGACTGTCTGATCCCGCGAACGTGACGCGACCCGAGAGAACACGACGAATGCTCTCACCTGAACCCACAACCATGAGCTCAGCGTTGACATTCTCATGCACAGCGAGCTGATTGAACCAGCGGAAATAGGCCTGGGCCGCAAAGGTGCTGCTGCTGCCTTGCAACACCGTCGGCTCAGCAGAAGCCTGGGAAGGTGGACGTTGATCGACGCAGCCTACAAGCAGGGCAATCATCGCCAGTCGTAGAACTGCAGGTGAATGCAGACAGACACGAGACAAGACAAACATGGCTACAAACTGCGCTCCAACACAGCTTCCAGAATCGGGGCGATGTCGATCAGGCCATTCGCAATCGGATTGGAATATACAAACAACATCACAGCCGGAATCGGCGCTGCGAGCAGCAGAATGATGGCCGTCCAGGTGGTGGTCCAGGCCCCTCCATGCACCAGAAATGCAACCAACGCCAGAGCGAGGTACATCACCGCAATCGCCAACCACAAACGCGCTGGAAAGGTCTGACGCGCCAGGGAAAGGCGCCGCTCTCGAGCGTCGATGAGGTCAAAGCCAAAATCACTGGCCTTGCGAAAATAATTCACGGATTCCGGCGTCACCTCAATCGTGCTGGGGGGAGATGCATCACGGGTTGCCAGAAAATCACGCAACCGGTCAATGGATTCCTGGGTGATCTCACTGCGACTACCATGACGCATCGTGAGCGATTCATCGCGGGCAATTGAATTGCCATAGTCATACAGCAGACGTCGCCCCTCAATCCGCTGCTCTGCCGGCAACACCGACATCACCGCCCCAAGCTTGTTGATCGTCACCACCTCCTGGGTGAGAGATGTGCGGAGATTGGTGAACTGGAAAATCACATTGGAAAGCAGGAAAGCGGTGGTAAGCGTATAGAGAGATCCCAGGGGGCTGAGCAAACTGGCCTGGAGTTGCAGATTGCCACGTGCCTTTACCCAGCGGGCCAGAATCAGAGCCACAGTGGTGAGCAACACAAACACCAGATACAGAACAAAAACACCTCCATTGAGCAGCAGGTCCTCCAACAGAGCGATCGCAAACAGCGGTGAAATGGCCATCAGTGAATGAACGCTCCGTCACGGCCCACCATGAAGGTGAGCTCCACAAAGTCACTGCCTTGGCGTTTCGCCGGGCTAAAGCCCACCCGATACCCGCCCAGATCCACCGGCCCCATGGTGTCCAGGGTGGTGATGAAGCGCTGGCGCGTGAGCGCAGGGCCAGCCGCTTCCAGGGCGCGCACCAGCATGGTCGCAGCGATATACCCCTCCAAACTGGAAAATCCGTAGCGCGCCCCACTGCGATTGCGCCGGATCGTGTTCTGGTAATCGCGCACCACCGGCACCCGCGGGTTCCAGGGGAAGGGCACCACCTGGCTGACCCCCACACCGTGGCGGTGCGCAGCGGGCAAGGCGCGGCCCAGGGCATTGCTACCCACAAACGACACGTTCATCACCAGGGCCTGGTTGCCTTGCTGCCGCAGGTTGGGAATAAAGCTGGCCACCGTGCCATAGGACGACACCATCAGCACCGCATCAGGCCTGGCCAGGGCAACACGCCGGGCCGCCTCACGGGTGTCGGTGGAATTGCGCTCCACCGTGGCCAACACCACCGGCCGCAAGCGACGAGCGGCGAGAGCCTTCTGGGCTCCAGCCAGGCCATCGCGACCAAAGGCATCGTTCTGGTAGACAACAGCGATGGATCGACGTCCGTAGCGGAGCAGATAACGGACAGTCGCCTCGATTTCCTGGTGATAACTGGCACGGATGTTGAACACCAGGGGGTTGCGGGGCTGGCGAACCAGCTGGGCACCGGTGAGGGGCGCGATCAAGGGCACCCGATAGCGATCAATCAACGGCAGGGATGCCTGAACCGTCGGGGTGCCCACATAGCCGAACAGGGCAAACACCTTGTCGTGACGAATGAACCGCTCCGTGTTGCGCTGCGCCAAGACTGGCTCGTAGCGATCATCGCGATACACCATCACGATCTGGCGACCGTGAATCCCACCCTGGGCATTCACCTGATCAAACACTTCATGGGCCCCCTCACGGAACTCACGACCCAATTCACCCGATGGACCACTGAAGGCCGCCGACTGACCCACCAGAATCGAGCGCGGACCCACCCCCACTTCCGCCAGCGCCGCGCCTGCGCTCAGCAGCAGCCAAAGCAGCCCCCCCAACGGCAGCCAGAGCTTCCGGCTGCTGACAACAGGGCAAGTGGGCAAGGAGAAGCTCAGAGCGATTGGGATTGCACAATCCACCCGCGTCATGGATAGACCCTACAAAAAAGGGGGCCCGAAGGCCCCCGATCGCGTCGATGTTGTGACGACTCCACTCACTGACCGATGCGGGCCACGGCCTTCTTGGCAGCCGCCAGGATGCTGCCCTTGAGAGGCACATAGCCGAGGTTGTCGGCCTGGTTCTGGGCGGGACCCAGCAAGTACAGCATCGCCTTGCGGAGGTCACCAGCCTTGGCACCGTTGCCCTTTTCGTAGGCAAGGATCCAGGTGAGGGTGGAGATCGGATAGCTGGCGGCACCGGCGGGATTGGCGTCCTCACCGGCGAGGTTGCCGTCCAGCTTGATGTTGTTCAGCGCGGCAGCACCACCGGCCAGGGTGGGCATCACAAACTTGCCAGCCTTGTTCTGAACGGCAGCAGCTTTGATCTTGCCCTTCACGTAGGCCTGGTTGAGGTAGCCGATGGCACCGGGGGTGTTGCCGATCACACCGGCCACGCCCTCATTGCCCTTACCGCCCACGCCCACGGGCCACTTGACGCTCTTGCCTTCGCCCACCTTGCTCTTCCACTCCGGGGAGAAGGCCGAGAGGGAATTGGTGAAGGCAAAGGTGGTGCCGCTGCCATCAGAGCGGTGGGCAACGGTGATCTTGCCCTTGCCGCACTTCAGCTGCTCAAAGGTGGTGATTTTGCCCAGGAAGATGTCAACCACCTGCTTCTGGGTGAGCTGCAGCTTGGCGCAGCTGGGGTTGTTGTAGGCAATGGCGATGGTGCCGCCCACGGCGGGAAACTGCACCACACCCCGCTTCACTTTGGCCGCTTCAGAGCTCTTGATCGGCTCGTCGGTGGCACCGAAGTCAACGGTGCCTGCCACATACTGGCGCACGCCAGCACCGGAACCCACCGACTGATAGTTCACCTTGATGCCCTTGCTGGCGGCACCGGCGAAGGCAGCTTGGTAGAAGGGAGCGGGGAACGTGGCACCCGCGCCATTGAGGGTGCTCTGAGCCGAAGCGGCGGCACCAGCAGCAATCGCAGCGGTGGTGCCAAAGATCAGGGCCTTCTTGGCGAAGGTCATGGAAAAGACTTTTAGGGTCAATACCTAGTTAGCAAGTCAGCAAACCTGCGGTCGTTATCCCTTGGTTAAGAGGCGGTCAAGATCGCGATTCAGGACTGATCAGAACACCACTCAGCCCCACGAAGCCATTCGGCAGACTAAAACATCATGTTTGACCACAACAACCCATAAAAAAGCCCCCATCGCTGGGGGCCAATCTTTGTATGCATGAAGAGCAGTCGAGGACTGCGTGAGGAGTGTGGAGGACGATCTAGCAGATCAGAAACGGAACTGGGCCTGGATCACGCCACCCCAGGCATCGCCAACACCATTGAGCACCATGTCCTGCACCCAGAAGATGGAGGGAGTGATCGAAATGTTGTCGGTCACCTGGAACTTGTAGAAGATCTCATACATCCAGGCATCGTTGGGCGTTGCACAGACTGAGGTAGCCGTGCAAGCACTGCCAGTGGTTGGGTTGTTGTTGGGGTTAGCAGCCTGGCCGAAGGCAAAGCCCGCCGAATTACCCTTCACGAAGGCATCATCCCACTGCAGCGCCACGGTCCAGGACTGGGAGTCCACGGCGGCCCTGCTGGAGCTGAACTGTCGGGTGGGATTGTTCGCAGCTGCAACACTTCCACTCATGTCGGTGAAGCCATAGCCCACGCTGATGGAGGGAATGAAACCTTTGTCCAGCGGCTGCCAGAAGGCGCCAACCGACATGCTGTTGGAAGTCTGACCGGGCAACAGGGCATTACCGGCGTAGCCGTTGCCGACACGCACGCGGGTGCCTTCCGAACCGTAGCGATAGCCAAGGGCTACGCCGTAGTTGGTACCACGGAAGCCGAGCTGGGCGTTGATGTTCTGAGCGCCATCATTGTTGAACATGCCGGTAGAGGAATTACTCCCTTGTTCAGCGATGTAGCTGGTGTCAAAGGTGAAGTAGGGATTGCCCTTCTTGACGCTCTGCTTCCACTGGGCGGCGAAGCCAGCACCGGTGGCCTTGTTGTAAACCCCGGGTGCACCAGCCAGACCGAAAAAGTCAAGAATCTGCGCCCTGTAGGCGGTGGGCAGGAAAGCCACCACTTCCGTGTTGCGCAGCATGGTGCCGGCCGTCAGCTTGATGTCTTTGCCCACCGGGAAGGTGTAGTAGAGACGATCAATCCAAACCGAATTGCAGCTGGCAGAACCGGGATTACCGCTAACGCAGGACTCAGCCTTGTCCAGCTTGAACAGGTTGTTGGAGCTGGAGCCGAAGGGGGCAGAGCTGAAGTTGCCGCTGCGCAGGCGGGTCTTCAGCAGGTCCTTACCGGTGAAGCTCGTATCGAAGTTCAGACGAACGTCGTAGTTGAAGGCCGTCCTGTTGGGATCCTTGGTCGTGGTCTTGGAGTCGTAATCGGGCACCCCACCCAGGATCATGTTCACTTCACCACGCAGCTTGGTGGTGGTGGAGAACTGCTGGGCTTCCAGCTTGCCCACTTTCTTCTCGAGGCCAGTGACGCGGCCGGTGAGTGCGGCGAGCTCAGTTTTGAACTCATCCATCAGGCGCTGCAGCTCATCGGTCACTTCGGTGACGCGATCGAGGCAGGCATTCAGCAGGGCAGCCGCTTCGTAGCGGGTCATGGCGTTGCCGCCCTTATAGGTGCCGTTGGGGTAGCCGGCCACGCAGCCGTACTTCTCCACCAGGTTGCTCAGCGCCTGGTAGGCCCAGTCTGTGGGCTGCACATCGGAAAACTGGTTGACGCTGGTGACCTGGTTTTTGGATTCCCAGGCGCGGAAGCGATCCACGTCTTGCTGTTGCATGTACTCGTTGATGGCAGCAGCGCCGCTCAACGAAGCCAGCTCTTGGGCGGAAGCGGCCATCGGGGCCGCAAGGCTGGTGCCGGCCAGAGCCAGCAGCAGCTTCTTGGAAAGATTCATCGGGTCCTCACACCGATAAGGATGACTTCACAAAGGAAGTCGGCCGCAACCTATCGAGGGCAAGTTCCAGAAACGAGCACGTGCACTACATCAAGATTGTGTTGCAGAACACATGCCAAACAGCAGATGAGATGCAGATGTGCCGCAACTTAAAAAAACAAGCGGCCATAGGGTGTCTCAGAGGTCTCTGGCTGCCGCTCAGCAAGCTCCGCGTCGCTCTCAGCAGCAAGGTCTTCGAGTTGCTGACGCAACCATTGCCGAAACACCAGCAGGGCCCCCAGGTCGGCCAGGCGCTCGTCGCCCATCATCCAAAAACAGTTGGGGCTGAGCATGGGCTGGATGGAACAACAAGGAACAACCCATCCTTAGCCAAACCTGGCGACCGCCCGCCTTAACCCCGCCATCACCCCGTTCCAAGGGATGTATGGCATTGACCTGGACGACAACGCCTGCCAGAGGCGCCGTCGCCGCCGGATGGGCAGCACGTCCATCACGAGCTCGCGCCACTGCTCCCAGCAATGGCGTTGGTGTTGCACCAGAAGCCACTCCAGCTGGGGCAGCTCCTGCTCCAACCGTCCCGGCACCTGGTCGCTGATGGCGCGTTGCAGCACCTGCAGATCATTGAATTCACCGAGCAGCTCCTGTCCCTGCTTGAAGTGGCCGATCCAGGCAGCGGTTTGCCCCTCCTCGAGCGCGGAGAGGTTCTCGAGGCGATAGCGCGCCTGCTTGATCTGCCGCCGCAGCTCGTGCAGCACCTCCACCTCACCGGCCGCGCTGGCAACCTGCCAGCCCGGATGCAGGAACAGGCTGGCCAGGAAGGGACCCTGCCATTCGAGCAGCCACTCCCGGATCGGCTGCTCCCCCAACCGCGAAAATTCGGGTTGCTTCAACCAGGCCTGCAACTGGGCCAGGCCCTCCAGATAGGAGCGGCTCTGCAGCACCTCCACCACATGGCCGTAGGCCAGCTGGCGCTCGCGACGCAGTTGCTTGAGCACCGGCCGCAGGGCCTTCACCTCAACCTCGGGCAGCTGGGGCAGGAAACCGTCTTCCAGTCGCTCACGCAACACATCGAGATCCCTTGCCAGGCCCAGGCGCCGCACCCATTTGGCCAGGCGCTGGTCGTTGATGGCGGGGGGCAGATGCAGGGCCGGCTCAAACTGGAGCAGGGTGGTGCGCAAGCGACGCATGGTCACCCGCATCTGATGCAGCGGCTCGGTACCCTTGCCCTCCGACACCGGTGTCTGCAGCTGCACCAGCTTGGACACGTGCTTGTGCAACAAATCCCTGGCGAAGCTGCCATTGCTCAGGGGCTCGGAGCGGGCTGGGATCGCCATGCAAGGCTCAGCGGAATTCCGGTTTCTTGATACTCTCCAAACTGCGCTGCAACGCCTGACCCGTGGTCAGGCCCACGGGCAGATCTCCGCCAAAAGCTGTGCCGGTTACATGCCTGTATAGCTTACTTTCAACCAGCAGGTAGGTACTTGTGGGCATTGGGATATAGCCGGCCTGCTTCACCAGCTTGAGTCCATTTTTCACTGTATACGTCACAAATTTCTGGAGTTCAGGGCGCTGCCGCAGGGCTTTATCGTTGACGTAAAGGAACAGAGGCCTCGATAGAGGTACATAGGCTTCCTTCTGAACCGAGGCCAGAGAAGGCATCGCAGCGCCCTTTTTGCCAACCACGCTGAGGGGCTTCAAACGCTTGGCATTAGCCTGGTAATAAGCAAAACCGAAATAGCCCAAGGCATCCGGATGCTTGGCCACACAGGCAACCAAATCATTGTCATCTTCACTGGCAAAGTAGTCCGATCTTGAATTGGCCTCATCTCCATTAACGGCTTTATTGAAATAGTCATAGGTGCCTGAGTCCTTGCCGGGGCCGCACAGCCGAATTGATCGGTTGGGCCAATCAAGATTGACCTGACTCCAGGTTTTCACAGACCCCGTCGCCCGCTGATTCCACAGCCGCGCCAGCTCCCGGGTGGTGATGCTGGAGGCCCAGGTGTTGGCGGGGTTCACCACCACCGTGATCGCATCAAAGCCGATCGGCAGCTCCAGGAAGGTGACACCCTTGGCCGCGCAAGCCTTGAGCTCCTTGGCATTGATCGGACGCGAAGCATTCGCGAGGGGCAACTGACCGCTGCAGAACTGCCGGAACCCCGCCGAAGTGCCCGTTTCCTTGAGCTCAAAGCGCACCTGGCGGTTGGCTCCCCCCTTCTGGTAAGCCGCAATCGCCGCCTGCATCACCGGGAACACCGTGCTCGAACCGCCGATGCGCAGCGGGTCTGGCGCCGCCAGACCCCCCGCAGGCAGAAGGGCCACCATCGGGGCAAGCCAGGCGAGGCGCAGGAGGGGGCGCATGACGGTCACATCCACGACAGAACTCTGGGCGATCCCGAGCTCCAGGGCGGTTAAGGCCAGGTTGTGCTTCCGGGCCCGACCCGTCAGCGCGGCGCCGTCCAATCCTGAAACCAGCCGCGGCGCCACAGCCAATAGGACTGAATCAAGGCCACAATGGCCATCAACAGCAGGGCGTAGAGATAGCCATAGCGCCAATTGAGCTCGGGCATGTTGACGAAATTCATGCCATAGATCCCACCGATGAAGGTGAGGGGCGCAAAAATGCTGGTGAGGATGGTGAGGGTTTTCATCACCTGGTTCATGCGATTGCCCACGCTGGCGGCATAGGCCTGGGTAATGGCATCGCACTGATGGCGCAACAACTCACAATTTTCAAACAACAGCTCCACCAGATCAGCCATTTCCTGAAAGCCCCCCAGCGCCTCAGGCCCCAACAGCTGTTGCCCCTGCCGCAGCAGCACCCGAATCTGATGGCGCAGGGGCCACACCTGACTGCGGATCGTGCGCAGGTTGCTGCGGTGCACAAAAGCTCGGGTCAGCAGCTTCGGCTTGGGGTCCCGCAGGGCCGCCTCCTCCAGATCATCGAGGCGGTTGGCGATCTGCTCCAGCATCGGAAACAGGGCATCGAGCAATTCATCCACCAGGAAGTGAAGGATGTCGTCGAGGTCGCGGTGTTCCACCGCCCCCACCCGCGATTCCAACCAGGCGGTGAGCTCCGGAAACGACTCGCCCGCCGGCGCCTCCTCAAAGGTGACCAGCAGGTTGGGCATCAGCAGCAAGCCCACCTGGGAACTGAGCAGATGCAGGGGATCGCGGGCAAAACTCAGCCGGTGCAGCACCACGATCACCGCTTCACCAAGCCCATCCACCCGAGAGCGCTGCGGCACCTCGAGCAACGGCGGCAGGAGCATGGGCGGCACCTGCAGACAGTTGAGCATCGCCTCAACCAGCCGGGGATCGCCCAAACCCATCACCCGGAGCCATAGGGGGTATCCGAGCCGTTGCAACGGCTCGAGCTCCTGGGGCGACCTGAGGGGGAGCAACCGCGGCCCGTCGGGCTCGAACACCACGACACTGAAACAACTTCGGTGGCGCCCTCCCGATACATAGAGATGGGCCGGCAGATTGGCGGGGCGCTCCTCCAGCAGGTGGGAGTTCAGAGCACCAGGGGTGGGGCGCAGCACGGCGAAGGGGAGACAGGGGCCAACCAGCGGTTCAGCACCTGGCCGCCACCCACGATGCTGGCCTGGATCAGCAGGCAGAGCAACACCTGCGGCCACCAACCCTGGGATGACTGATCCATGGCATGGCGCCGCCTGGTGGTGGCATGGTGCGATCCCCAACCGGGACGCGCCGGTGCTCCCGGCAACACAGGGAGCCACCTTCACCACCTCTTAAACCAAGCCTTCTAAGTTGAAATCGTCATGCGCTGAATCCCTGTGGCCACTGCGGGTTCGCGTCCCACACCTTCCGAATCCGACGCCGAGCCGAAGGGCGTGCGCTCGCCGATGGAGCCCCATTCGGCCTATCGCGGACCGGACTGGACACCCCAGCGCCTGATGTTCCACCAGAACCTCGAGTCGTTCGCCGAGCGGGTCGGGCTGGTGGTGGGCCTGCAGAGCAACGGCAAGGTGAGCCAGGAGGAAGCCTATGCCCAGATCCGCAGCATCTGGAAGGAACTCAAGGACAGCAAGGATGCGTTGCTCAAGTCCCAGAATGGGGAGTAGGGCCAGAGCGCCTGGTATTGCGTATCAAGCTGGACCTCGGCGTATGAAGACTGACCTCGGCAACTGGCCCTCCTGTCGATCGTTTTTTAAAGTCTGAGCACCGCTCAACGGTTGGCTTGGATCCTGTTGCCCACTTGCCCCTGGTCTTCCACGACCGTCACGCGGTTGTGGATCGGGATCCCCAGGGTTTGGCCAACAAGCTGAACCAGCACTTCCCTGTGCTCGAATTTGCCCCCCGCCTCCCCGACACGAATCCGTTCCTGCATCGGGCCAGCACCGCCACCATTGGCGAGCTGAGCCTCACCTCGGGATACACCTCCCCGATCATCGGCTGCATTGGCGACAATCCCGGAATCGGCGCCATCAACATCTGCTACTCCGGCGCCTCGTCCTACGAGGTGGACGGCCATCGATACGACATCCACAGCGAAGCGCCGCTCTACTTCAATCCGGGCTTCGAATACCGCTACGCCACCGACCACTACAACGGGCTGGTGCTGCATGTGGACCTGCAGAGGCTGCAGAACACCGCCGCCTGCATCGGCGGGGTCGGCCTCTCCGTCCGCCGCTTCGCCTCTGATCTGCAGCATCCCCAGGTGCTGGCCATGACCGAGACGCGACAGGCCGAGCTGCTCCTGACCCTGCGGCGGGCCTTTGCCCTGGTGGATGCACCCGAACTGGAAGGCCAGGGAGGCCTCGTGGCACTCCAGATCGACGATCTCATCTATCGCATCCTCGCCCTGGCCCTCTGCCCCCAGCTGGCCCACGCCGACGGACAATCCCGCCACCGGAGCGAAGGGCTGTCGCGGCAGCTGATCTTCAAGGAACTGCTGGAGTGGATTCAGGCCAACCTGCACGCCCCCATCAGTCTGACCGAGCTGGAGCAGCGCAGTGGCTACTCCCGGCGCAACCTGCAGCTGGCCTTCAGCCAGCGCTTCGGCTGCGGGCCGATTCAATGGATCCGTCGCCAGCGCCTGGATCTGGCCCGCCAACACCTGCTCAACCCCGAAGCCAGTGACACCGTGGCCGGCATCTGCGCCAAACTCGGCTTCCGCAACCTCTCGGCCTTCAGTCGCGACTTCCACAGTTTTTACGGCATCCGCCCCTCCGAGGTGCTGCGGGAGGGGCGGCGCCTGCACGGCTGAAATCAGGCACAAGCCGCCTGGCGCGACAGGCTCAACGCTGGACCCCAGGGATGAAGCGACGCTCGTGCTGGGCACCGGCGAGCATGCGGTTCCAGTAAAGGGAGGGCAGCACCTTGCGCTTGATCCACCACATGCTCCAGCGCTCCTTGGTGGGATCGA
Organism: Cyanobium sp.; assembly: GCA_044371095.1. Lineage (GTDB taxonomy): Bacteria > Cyanobacteriota > Cyanobacteriia > PCC-6307 > Cyanobiaceae > Cyanobium_A. Next base: position 49,703 of record JBILUH010000001.1, on the reverse strand, counting down.
GCGGGAACGAGGGCGTGGGCTCCTGCTTGTAGTTGAACTCGGCCATGATCGTGGTGCCGTAGCCGGTGATCAGCGGGCAGCAGCTGTAGCCGTCGTAGGCGGCCGCCAGGGGCAGGCCATCGAGGTGCGCCAGCAGGTTGGCCACCACCACGGGCGCCTGGCCGCGCACAGCAGCAGCGGTTTTGGAGTTGGGCATGCCACTCACATCACCCAGGGAAAACACATTCGGGTAGCGGACGTGCTGGAGATTGAACTGGTCCACCTCCACAAACCCGGCGCCGTTGGCCAGAGGGCTGGCGGCCACCGCCTCGGGCGGTCCCATCGGCGGAGTCACGTGCAGAAGGTCGTAGGGAATCACCTCCTCGCGGGTCGCTTCTGCCTCGGTGACGCTGAACACCGCTTCCTTCTTCTCGGCGCGCACGGCGGTGAGCACGTGGTTGTAGCGGGCATCGATGCCCCGGCGCTTCACCACCTCGCGCAGGGGCGCCGCGTAAGTGGGCACGCCGAAAATGCCGGGAGTGGCGGTGGCATAGATCACCTGGGCCTTGAGACGTTTCTTCTTGAACGCGTCGTCGGCGAGGTAGGCAATTTTCTGGGGCGCACCGGGGCACTTGATCGGCATCGGCGCACAGGTGAACACGGCATGACCGCCCTTGAAGGCCTGGATCGCCTCCCAGGTGTAAGCCGCGAAGTCTTTGCTGTAATTGCTGCACACGCCGCCCTTGCCGAGGGCGTCCTCGAGCCCCTCGATCGTGTCCCAACGCAGGGTCAGGCCGGTGGCCACGATCAGCACGTCGTAGCTGAACGTGTCGCCCGTGCTGGTGGTGACGGTATGGCTGTCGGGATCGAAGCCGGCCGCCGCCGCCTGAATCCAGTGCACCCCTGAGGGGATCAGATCACGCTCGGCGCGGTGGGTTTCCTCCAGGCTGAACACACCGGCCCCGACCAGGGTCCAACCCGGCTGGTAGTAATGGTCGGAGGAAGGCTCCAGAATCGCCACATCCAATGTGTTGCGGGCCCGCTTGAGCTGGGCGGCAACGGTGATGCCGGCGGCACCGCCGCCAACGATCAGGATCTGGTGATGGGCCATGGGAAAGGGAGGCGGGCGACGACGGCACGTGGTTCAGATCTAGGTGGGCGAGGGGGTTGCCGCCATCCCATTGCAGTGAATCTTTCGGGCCTGGCAGGGTGGTGAGCAGGTCAGTCACGCAGCCCGTGCAGCAGCAGCCCCCCGCGCAGCTCACCCTTCGCCAGCCCGACGACTGGCATGTGCACCTGCGCGACGGGGCGATGCTGCAGGCGGTGGCGCCGGCCACGGCCGCCCAGTTCGCCCGGGCGATCGTGATGCCCAACCTGCGGCCGCCGATCACCACGGTGGAGGCTGCCAGTGCCTACCGGGAGCGCATCCGGACCGCCCTGCCCGATCACAGCCAGTTCACGCCGCTGATGACGGCCTATCTCACCGACACCCTGGCTCCGCAGGAGATCGAGCGGGGCTTCTCCGAAGGCGTGTGGACCGCCGCCAAGCTCTACCCCGCCGGCGCCACCACCAACTCCGATTCCGGCGTCACGGCGATCGCCCGCATCGCGCCGGTGCTGGCCGTGATGGAGCGCATCGGCATGCCGCTGCTGATCCACGGTGAGGTCACCGACGCCGAGATCGACATCTTCGATCGCGAAGCGGTGTTCATCGAGCGGGTGCTGCTGCCGTTGCTGGCACGTCATCCAGGCCTGAAGGTGGTGCTTGAGCACATCACCACCAGCGATGCGGTCGATGTGGTGCGCAGCGGCCCGGCCAACCTGGCGGCCACGATCACGCCCCACCACCTGCACATCAACCGCAACGCCATGTTTGCCGGTGGCCTGCGGCCCGACTTCTACTGCCTGCCGGTGGCCAAGCGTGAACTGCACCGCATCGCCCTGCGGGGGGCGGCCACCTCCGGCAATCCCAGGTTTTTCCTCGGCACCGATTCAGCCCCCCACAGCCGCGAGGCCAAGGAATCGGCCTGCGGCTGCGCCGGCATCTTCAATGCCCCATTTGCGATCGAGAGCTACGCGGCGGTGTTTGAGCAGGAGCAGGCCCTGGAGAAGCTGGAGGCCTTTGCCTCGGAATTCGGGCCCCGGTTCTACGGGCTACCGCTCAACGAAGGCACGATCACCCTGGAGCGGCAGCCGCAGGAGGTGCCCCGCCAGCTGCACCGCAACGACGCGGCGGGCACCGCCGTGAATCTGGTGCCCTTCCATGCCGGCGAGACCCTGAGCTGGCGGCTCCGCAGCAGCAACTAACCAGCGCTTGATGTGAAGGCCCCTCCCCCCACCGCCATGGCGCCCCGTTCTGCACGAGCCGTTCTGGTGGTCAACACGGGCAGCTCCAGCGTCAAGGTGGCGCTCTGCGATCCCGGCGGGCACCGGCTCTGGCAGCAGCAGCGCAGCTGGGGGCAGCCCGTCGCTGATCCGGACACCGCCGATCCGCAGACCCAGGATCTCCCCGCCCTGCTGGAGACGTGGCTGGCCCCATTGCTGGCCGAGGCCAGCCCGCCACCGGAGCTTGTGGTGCACCGGCTGGTGCACGGCGGCTCGCGTTTCATCGCCCCCACACCGCTCACAGCGGAGGTGTTGAAGGAGCTGGCCGCCCTGGTACCCCTGGCCCCGCTGCACAACGGCCCGGCCCTGGAGGCCATCGCGTGGCTGCAGGGCCGGCTGGCGCCCAAGGGCATCCAGCAGTGGGCCTGCTTCGACACCGCCTTTCACGCCAGCCTGAGCGAGGCCGCTTCCACCTACGCCATACCGGCGGCCTGGCGCCACCAGGGCCTGCGCCGCTATGGCTTTCACGGCCTCAACCACCAACACGTGGCCGAAACGGTGGCGGCCCGCGACCCCGCCGTGCGACGCCTGATCAGCTGCCACCTCGGCGCCGGCTGCTCCCTCTGCGCCATCCGCATCGCCCCCGATGGCCGGCCGCGCAGTGTCGACACAACCATGGGCTTCACGCCGCTGGAGGGCCTGGTGATGGCCAGCCGCAGCGGCAGCGTCGATCCCGGCCTGCTGCTGCACCTGTTGCGCCAGGGGATCAGCGCCAGCGAACTCGATGAAACCCTGAACCGCCACAGCGGCCTGCTGGGGCTCTCCGAGCTCAGTGGCGACATGCGGCAGCTGCGTCTGCGGGCCGCGGAGCACCACGCCGGCGCCCAGCTGGCGATCGCGGTGTTTCGCCACCGGCTGCTGCAGGGGATCGGAGCGATGGCAGCCAGTCTCGGGGGCGTGGAGGCCATCGCCTTGACCGGCGGCATCGGTGAACACGATGCCGCCCTGGCTGCCGAACTGGAGGACGCCCTGGCCTGGTTGCCAGCCGTGCGCTGGCTGCGAGTGCCAGCCGATGAGGAAGGGCTGATGGTGCGCTTGTGCGTGCCCGCCGCCACCTGAGCGCGCCCCGGGTTTACAACGACCTGTATCACCCGGCCGCGCCAGGGCTGCCGGCTGGCTTAACAACAGGCCCAGGCAGCCTGCGGGCGATGGGCTTCTTCGTTCAACTCACCGACGCCATCGCCGATCGCCAGTCGCTGCTGGTCACCGGGCTGGATCCCAATCCGGAGATGCTGCAGAGCTGGGCGGCCCGCCGCGGCCTGGCCGGTCGCTCCTTTCTCAGCCAGGCCCGCCACTGGATCAAGGCGGTGATCGAGGCCACCGCACCCCACGTGTGCGCCTACAAGCCCAGCCTCGGCTTCTACCAGGCCCTGGGGCCGGTGGGCCTGGAGCTGCTGCTGGAGGTGCGCGACCTGGTGCCCCGCGATCTGCCCCTGATCGTCGACACCAAGCACGGCGATCTCAACTCCTCCTCGGCCCTGGCTCACTACCTGTTCAAGGAGCTCGGGGCCGATGCGGTCACCCTGTCGCCCCTGGCCGGGCAGGACATCGCCGCCCCATTTCTGCTCTACCCGGGCAAGGCCGTGGTGATGACCTGCCACAGCTCCAACCAGGCGGCCCGGGTGATCCAGCACCACCCCAATGAAACCGAGCCGCTCTACGTGCGGATCGTGCGCGAAACCCAGCTCTGGGCCACCCCCGACCAACTGCTGCTGGAGGTGGGCACCAGCGATCCGGAGATCCTGGCGCGGGTGCGGGCCGAGGCGCCGGAGCGCTTCCTCATCCTGCGCAGCCTCTGGGGGGAAGAGGAGAAGCTCGAGGCGCTGCTGCAGGCCGGCCTGAGTGACGCCGCCGATGGGCTGCTGCTGCCCCTGCCCCAGAACCTGCTCGTCGAAGACGACATCGCCCCCCGCGCCGAGGCCCTCAAACATCAGATCACGGCCCGGCGGGAGCAGTGGCTGGAAAGCCGAGCGCGCAGCGAGGCCAGCACCTGCGCGCTGTGGTTGCCCGACAGCAGCGATCCGCTCGAAAGCCTGATCCTCGACCTCTTCGACATTGGCTGCCTGCTGTTCGGTGAGTACGTACAGGCCTCGGGGGCCGTTTTCAACTACTACGTCGACCTGCGCCAGATCATCTCCGACCCCAACCTGTTCCACCGGGTGTTGCACGCCTACGCCGAGCTGTTGCAAGGGCTCGACTTCGACCGCATCGCCGGCATCCCCTATGGCTCCCTGCCCACCGCCACCGGCCTGTCGCTGCAACTGCACAAGCCCCTGATCTATCCCCGCAAGGAGGTGAAGGCCCATGGGGCCCGCCGCCTGATCGAAGGGGATTTCGACGAGGGCGACCGGGTGGTGGTGGTCGACGACATTCTGATCACCGGCGGCAGCGTGCTCGAGGGCATTGCCAAGCTCGAGGGCTCAGGCCTGGTGGTGGAAGACGTCGTCGTCTTCATCGACCACGGCGGCGACCACGACCGCCAGGCCCGGGAGCGCCTGGCGGCGGCCGGTTATCGCTGCCATGCCGTGCTGGCCATCGAACAGATCACCCGGGTGCTGCATCGGGCCGGCCGGCTGAGCGATGCCCAGGCCGCTGTCCTCCGACCCACCCAGCCATGAGTCCAGTCCTGCTGGCCAAAGCCTCGGGCCTGGCCGCCGTGCCCCTCGAAGGCCAGGTGTTGTTCATCGGAGCGCTGTTTCTGGGCACCCTGGCCATCAGCCGCTTCTCGTTGCGGGTGGGCATTCCAGCCATCCTCGGGGTGCTGCTGTTGGGGTTGGCGATCAACATCAACTATCTCGACATCAGCCACCAACAGGCAGAGAGCCTGCATGTGTTCTCCCTGGCGCTGCTGTTGTTCTACGCCGGCCTGAAAACCGACATCCAGGCGATCCGTGGCTTTCTGAACTACGGCCTGGCACTGGCGGTAGGGGGTGTGATCCTGGCCACCGCACTGCTGGGGGGCCTGATCTGGCTGCTCTCCTCCGCGGGAGGAAACGCCATCGCCCCGGGCCTGAGCGACGCCATGCCTCTGGGGGCAGCCCTGCTGATCGCAGCCTGCCTGGGCTCCACCGATGCCGGGGCCACCATCAGCGTGTTGAGTTCGGTGCGCCGCCTGGTGCCGGAACGCCTCAAGCACTTGCTGGAGTTCGAATCATCCGTCAACGATCCCACCGCCCTGCTGCTGTTCGGGCTGATTGTTGGGCTGTTCACCACCTCCCATAGCGGTCCGGACATCGGTGAATCCGCCCCAGCTGCCGTGATCATCCAAGGTCTGGGCCAGTTCATGCAGCAGGTGGGCGCTGGGCTGATCCTCGGGGTCCTGTTTGGCTACGTGGCCAAATTTGTGATTGATCACCTGGCCCACGACAAATCCCAGCTGCTGATCGTGGCGATGTCGATTGCCTTTGTTGATTACGGCTGCACCCACTTCCTGGGCGGATCAGGCTTCATCGCGGTGTACATCACAGGAGTGATGATGACCAACATGCGTTATCGCCAGGCCGACATCAATCACGAATCGATTCAGGACGTGCTGCTTCCCTTCAACACCATGGCAGAGATCTGCATCTTTCTGATCTTTGGCCTGCTGGTCAATCCCGTCAGCCTGATCCCGGCCCTGCCTGTGGGCCTGATCACCGCCGCCGTGCTGATGCTGGTGGTGCGCCCCCTCAGCGTGCTGGTGTTTCAGCCGCTGTCTCCCTTCCGCTGGTCCGACAGCCTGCTGGTGTCGTGGTGTGGCCTGCGGGGAGCCGTTCCGCTGGCCCTCTCCTACAGCGCGGTGGATCAGATCCGCCAGCTGCGCGGCATCAATCCTGAAACGGTCACGAGCCTGGTCCATAACGCCCAGAGCATCGTCTTCATTGTGGTGCTCGTGAACCTCCTGGCCCAGGGGCTCACCCTGCCCCGGCTGTGCCGCAGGCTCCATCTGATGGCACCCTCTCCCACCTGAACTCCACCGCGCCGTAGGGTGGTTCAGCGTCTTTGCAACTCCTGGACGCCACCCGTGCGATGAGCAGCAGCCAGGGACTCACCATCGGGGAACTCGAAGCCAACTATTCGCTCTACTGCAAGGCGCTGCGGCTGCTGCTCAAGGAGGGCAAAACCGTGGCCGCCATTCAGCGCACGGTGTGTTGGAGCCGCCTCGAGCAACTGCATATCTGCCTACCGAGCCGCTACAAAGCTCCCGACTACCTCTGTGTGGTGCTGAAACGCGACCTGGGCTGATTCACCTGATTCGCCAGCACGTTCGCTGCGGCGCCGATGAAGTCGATCTCCGATCCCTTTCTGCGCCGGCCTGTGCTCACCCTGGTGGTGAGCCTGCTGGTGCTCCTGGGTGGTCTGGTGAGTCTGCCCGCCCTGCAGGTGGAAAACCTGCCGCCGATCGCCCCGGGGCGGGTGACGGTGCGGGCCAACTACCCGGGCGCCGGACCGGAGGTGGTGGAGCAGGGGGTCACCGCCCTGCTCGAGCAGCAGTTCAACGGCCTCGAGCGGCTCGACAGCATCCGCTCCACCAGCTCCGCCAACGGCAGCTCGATCACCCTGGGATTTGAGGGCGGCGACCCCGAACTCAACCAGATCAACACCCAGAACGAAGCGGCGGTGGTGACCCGCCAACTACCGGCGCCGGTGGCACGCTTCGGCGTGCAGGTGCGGCGCAGCTCCGACGACCTTCTGATGGTGCTGAGCTTCAGCGCCGATCCAACCCGCTACAGCGACACCTTCCTGAGCGGCTGGCTCGACCAGGTGGTCAAGGAGCGGCTGCAGCGGGTGCCCGGGGTGGGGAACGTCACTCTCTCCGGCGGCAACAGCCTGGCCTTTCGCCTCTGGCTCGACCCGCTGCGACTGCAGGAGCGAGGGCTGACGATCGCCGAGGTGCGCACGGCGCTGCAGCAACAGAACGTGTTGGCGGCCCTGGGCCAGGCCGGAGAGGCACCGGCCCCAACCGGCCAGGAGATCACCCTGCCCCTGCGGATGGAGGGACGCCTGCGCAACACGGCGGAATTTGAGCAGCTGGTGGTGGCCCGCAGTGCCAATGGGGGGGTCACCCTGCTGCGCGATGTGGGCCGGGTGAGCCTGGGCAGCGAGACCTACGACACCATCGCCACCAACCTGCAGGGCAGGCCGGCGGTAGCTGTGGTGATCTACCAGCGTGACGGCAGCAACGCCATTGCCGTCAGTGAGGCGGTGACTGCGGCCCTCGAGGAGCTGGCACCCCAGTTTCCGCCTGGGGTGGATCAGCAGCTGATCGTGGATGAGGCCGACTTCGTGCGCAGCAGCATCCAGGGCACGGTCGACAGCCTGCGCGATGCGGTGCTGCTGGTGTTTGTGGTGCTGCTGCTTGGCCTGGGCAACAGCCGGCTCGCCCTGATCACCGCCGTCGCCGTGCCCGTCGCCCTGATCGGCTCGCTGAGCGTGCTGAAACTGGCAGGACAATCCCTCAACACCCTCACCCTGTTCGGCCTGGTGCTGGCCTCGGGGTTGGTGGTGGACGACGCCATCGTGGTGAGTGAGGACATCGGCCGGCGGCTGGAGGCCGGCAAGCCGCCGTTGCAGGCCGCCCGGGAGGCCATGGCCGAACTCGGCGGCGCCGTGGTGGCCACATCCCTGGCCCTGGTGGTGGTGTTCATCCCGGTGCTGGGACTGGGGGGCAGCCTGGGGCGGCTCTATGCCCCGATCGCGATCACGATCAGCGGCGCGATCGCCTTCTCCACCCTCAACGCTCTGAGCTTCACCCCGGTGGCTGGCAGCCGGCTGCTGCATCCGGAACAGCGCGAACCCCCTTGGCTGCTGCGCTGGATCGACCCTCCCCGCCGCTGGCTTGAAGGCCTGGAAACGCCCTACGCCCGCTGGCTGGAATGGGCGATGGAGCGGCGACGGCTGATCGTGGCCCTGCTGCTGGCGGGGCTGCTGCTCACCGGCAGCGCCCTACAGGCCCTGCCCAAGGCCTTCATCCCCCAGGAAGACAACGGGCAGCTGCGGGGGGTGGTGATCCTGGCCGATGGCCTGGGCCTGCAGCAGACCCAGGCGGTGCTCGATCAGGTGCGGCAGTTGGTGGGTGAAGAACCCCTGATCACCCGGGCCAATTTCTACGCGGGGCGCTCCTTTGGCGACAGCAGCCCCAACAAGGGCAACTTCTTCTTGCGCCTGGCGCCAATCGAGCAACGCCGGGGCCCCGAGGCCTCGACACGGGCCGTGGCCCGCCGGCTCGATGGCGAGTTGCGCCGCCGCATCAGCAGCGCCGTGGTGCAACTGAGCGAGGCCCCCTCGGTGCGGGGCTTCAGCGCCGAAGGCGGCCTGGAGCTCGAACTGCTCGACACCAGCAATGGCCAACTCAGCCTCTCGGATTTCGAGCAACAGGCCCAGGCCTTCATCCGCGCCGCACGGGCCAGCAACCGCTTTGAGCGGGTGTCGACCCGCTTCAGCGCAGGAGCTCCCCTGGTGCAGCTGGTGCCCGACCGCCTGCAGATGGCCTCCCTCGGCGTGGATCTGAGCACCGTGGTCGACACGCTCGGGGCCAGCTTCGGCAGCGACTACGTCAACGACAGCTTCGAGAGCGATCAGGTGCGCAAGGTGATCGTGCAGCTCGATGGCCAGGCGCGCCGCAGCGCCGACGACGTGCTGGCCCTGCAGGTGAAGAACCGCGAAGGCCAGCTGATCCCCCTGTCCCAGCTGGTGCGCATCGAGCCGGGCAGCGGACCCACCTCGATCAACCACACCCGTCTGGTCCGCTCGATCAGCATCCGGGCCCTACCCCGGCCGGGGGTGAGCAGCGGCCAGGCCATGGCCACCCTCGAGCAGGTGCAGCGGCAACTCGGTGGCAGCACCGAGCTGGAATGGGCCGGCCTGGCCCGGGAAGAGGCAAAGGCTGGCGGCGGCAACCTGCGCGTGTTCGCCCTGGCGATCCTGGTGATGGTGCTGGTGCTGGCTGCCCTCTACGACAACTTCGCCGATCCCTTCATCATTCTGGTCACGGTGCCCCTGGCGATGCTGGGGGCCATCGGCGGCCTGATGCTGCGCGGCCTCCCCCTCGATGTCTACGGCCAGATGGGCTTGCTGATGCTGGTGAGCCTCACAGCCAAAAACGGGATCCTGGTGGTGGAATTCGCCAACCAGCGCCTGGCAGCCGGCATGCCCCTCGACCAGGCGATCCACGGCGCGGCAGTCGCCCGCCTGCGACCGATCCTTCTCACCGCCCTCGCCTCGCTTGCAGGAGGCGTCCCCCTGCTCGTTGCCAACGGCTTCGGTTCCGGCGGTCGGATCAGCATCGGTACGGTGGTGTTCTTCGGTTTGCTGGTGTCAACCTGCCTAGGCCTGTTCGTCGTGCCCGTGATGTACCGCATCATCAAGGGCTGGGAGCTGGGCAGATCTAAGGCTGCTGGGTTTCCTGCACAGTGAGACGGCTGATCAGCACCCCCATCACCGCGGCCACATAAAAAGTGCCGGCGGTGGCAATGGCCACACTCACCATCTGGGCCTGGGGGGTCTGGGGTGTCACATCGCCGTAGCCCATGGTGGTGAGGCTGACAAAGGCGAAATAGTTGAGTCGCACGAAATTAAGGCCCCACACCGGGTTGCTCTGACCAAGATCGTCAGCCGAAAGATGCACATTGCTGAAGCTGCCTGGATCGATCGTCTCCAGCGCACAGCAGAGCAAACCGGCCGCCAGCCCCAACATCAGATAACCCGCCAGCGCACCCCGCAACACCGCATCCGACACGCGGCGCTCCAGGGCCAGGCCCCGGATCAGGCGAATGGCACTCCAACCGCTGAACAGGGCCCAGAGGGCAATCACAGGAATGCCGGTGCTGCGCAGCTCAAGCGGGGTGAGATACCAGAGCAGACCCACGGCAATGGCCGCCACCCCCAGACCCTTGAACAGGCGCCGGGGGACGATGCCGAACTGCAAGCTGCCGGTGGGATTGCCCAGTCCCCGGATCATCACCAGGGCCAACAACAGGTAGCCCAGAGAAGACAGGCGATTCCAGGGCTGAGGCAAGGTGAAGGAGACCAGCACCATCAGGCAGACGCTGAGCAACTGCCCATAGCTCTGCTGGCGTGGGGTCGATCCCCAATCCATCAGTCGAAGCCGAGCAGATCGAAGATCTCGCGATCCTTCAGCGATTCGGCCTCCAGGGGTTCAACATCGTCGAGCATCCGCTGGGCCAGGTTCAGATACTCCTGCTGCACCGCGTCAACTTCCGGCGTGCTTTCCATCTCGAAGATGGTGCACTTTTTCAGACGGGATTTGCGAATCGCATCCACGGTCTTGAAATGGGCCATGGTGCGCAGGCCTGTGCGGGCATTGAACTTGTCGATCTCATCGGTCTCCTCGGAGCGGTTGGCGATCACACCACCAAGGCGCACCTTGTAGTTCTTGGCCTTGGCATTGATGGCCTGCATGATCCGATTCATCGCGAAGATCGAATCGAAATCGTTGGCCGTCACGATCAGGCAGTAGTGAGCATGCTGAAGCGGTGCGGCAAAGCCGCCACACACCACATCACCCAGCACATCAAAGATCACCACATCGGTGTCTTCCAGCAGGTGGTGCTCCTTGAGCAGCTTCACCGTCTGGCCGGTGACATAACCGCCACAACCCGTGCCTGCCGGCGGACCGCCGGACTCCACACACATCACCCCATTATAACCCTCAAACACGAAGTCTTCGGGCCGCAATTCTTCGGTGTGAAAGTCAACGGTTTCGAGGATATCGATCACGGTGGGCACCATCTTCTTGGTGAGCGTGAAGGTGCTGTCGTGCTTGGGATCGCAGCCGATCTGCAGCACCCGCTTGCCCAGCTTGGAGAAGGCGGCCGACAGGTTGGACGACGTGGTGGATTTACCGATGCCGCCCTTGCCGTATACGGCAAGGACGAGGGCTCCCTCTTCGATCGCCATCGCGGCGTCTTGATGTACCTGCACACTCCCTTCTCCGTCTTCGCGTCTCGATTCGCCGGACTGTCCGGCGGCGTTGGGCGGTGTCGTGCTGGGGGGGGGCGTGATGGTGAGAGTCATCGTTCTGAGACGGGGCCTACAGGGCACGTTCTTCAGCCTGACGAGGCCAGCACACCGCCGTCAGGTCACTGTGCAAAACGCAACATGCGTGGTTCGCATCAGCGCACCATCCACCAGCGATGCAACCGCCCGGAAAGGGTGAAGACGCAGGCCAATGCCCTCACAATGAAGGGCCCACCGCCACGACACCGTTGCAAGCACGCCGCCTCAGCCTGGGCTCGGCGGTTGGCCTGGGCGCAACCATGGCAGCCATCGGCCTGGGTGGCTGCCAGAGCAAGCCGATCCAGCCGCCCGAGCCGCTGGCGGTGTCGGTGCAGACCGCCACCAGCACCTCCTTTCCCGAAACGATCTCCACCATCAGCACCCTCGAGGCCCCGGAGGAGGTCAACCTGGCCGCCCAAGCCGGCGGCCGCATCCAGAGCCTGCGGATCCGCCAGGGGGATGGGGTGCGCCGGGGCCAGCTGCTGGTGGTGCTCGACCAGACCCAGTTGCAGGAGGAGGTGCGGGCCTTGAAGGGCCAACGGGATGAAAGCCGTCTGAACTATCAGCGGTTCGAGTACCTGGCCCGCCAGGGGGCCGCCAGCGCCATCCAGCGCGATGCCCTGCGCCAGAACTTCGTGGCGGCGGAAGCGGCGCTCAAAGCGAAACAGGCTGATCTGGCCTACAAGGATCTGCGCGCCCCGATCGACGGCGTCGTCAGCGACGTCACGGTGAAACCGGGGGATGTGATCAGCGCCGGCACGCCCTTCAGCACCATCCAGCGCACCTCCCGCCTGCTGGCCAGGGTGGAGGTGCCCTCCCGCTACGGGCGGCGCATCCGGCCCGGGCAGGCGGTGCTGCTCAACGCCCCCGAGGGCGGCGGCGTGGTGGAAGGCCGGGTGGTGTCGATCGATCCCCGCGTCAACGGGGCCACCCAGGCCTTTCTGGTGAAGGCGGAGCTCAACAACCCCGGCGGAGCCTTCCGCAATGGCGAGCGGGTGCGCACCCGGCTGGTGATCGACACGAACACCCAGCTGGCCGTGCCAGCCCTGGCGGTGACCCGCACCAGCGGCCAGACCTTCGTCTTTGTTGTGGGCAGCCTGGCCGACCTTGAACGGCTACCCGGCAACGCCCCGATCGACGCGCTGCGCCGCCTGCCTCCCTCCACCCGCTTCGCCCTGCAGCTGCCGGTGCGGCTGGGACCACTGCAGAACAACCACTACCCGGTGCTCAAGGGGCTGCAGCCCGGCCAGGCGGTGATCGTGAGCAACCTGGTGAGCCTGCGCCACGGCACCCCGGTGACACCGCGATGAGCGAACCGGATCCCCCCCAGCAGCCCACCGATCCGCTGCTGCCGCGGCTGCAGCAGCTGGAACAGCAGGTGGCCAGGCTCGCCGACCAGCTCCAGGAGCTGCGGCAGACCCTGCTGCTGGTGGGCGACGTGCAACGCTTCTCGCGGTTGCGGACCCTGCTTGCGGCCGGTGAGCTCGATGCCGCCGACCAGGAGACGGCGCGCCTGCTGCAGGATCAGCTCGAGACCAGTGCCGATGGTCTCAGCCCGGAGGCGCTGGAGCGCTGCCCGGCCGCCCCGCTGCAGATCATCGATGCGCTTTGGCAGGACGCCAGCGGCGGCCGTCAGGGGTTCTGCGCGCAGCAACAGCTCTACCGGGGCCTGGGCGGGAGCCGCGACAGCCTGGTTCGCCAGGACCTGGAGCTGTTCCATCGGTTCAGCGCAGAGGTGGGCTGGCCCCTGGTGCCAGGTGTGGGGTTTGCCCTGCCTGAGGAGCTCAGCGTGCCGGTGCCAACGGCCCTGGACGCGGAGGGCCGCCCGGCGGCCGGGCACCTGCCGTTGCGCTGCTGGGCCACCGATTACGGCCTCAAGGCCGCCAATCTGTTGATGGCCCGCCTGATCGAGGTGTTCGCTCCCTGAGCCGACGGCGCTGGGCCTGGGCGATGGCAGCGAACCCGACACCCGCCAGCGCACCCACCCCAGCGCCGATACGCGGGTAGGCGCGATAGAGCCGCTGGTACGGAAGACTGCGGAACCGCTCCTGGCCGGTGGGATCCTGGCCCAAGGGCTCGATCGCCCGACCGAGGATGGAGCCGATCACGGCCCCGATCACGGCGGCGAACAGGCGCTGGCGGTTGGCCCGATTCACCTCACAAGGCCTCCAGCTGGACGTTGCCATTGCCGTCACCTTCACCGTCACCGTTGAGCAGATAGCGCCGCTCCAAGCCCTTGATGACGATGAACAGCACGGGAGCCACCCCCAGGCTCAACACCGTGGCCACGAGATAGCCCCCAAAGCTGACGGTACCGATCGACCAGCGGCTGATCGCCCCGGCTCCGGAAGCCGTCATCAGGGGGATGTAGCCCACCAGACCGGAGGCCGCCGTCATCACAATCGGCTGGAAACGCGCCTTGGCCGCGTTGATGCCCGCCTGCTGCAGACCCATCCCCAGCCGCAGAAACTCGTTGGCCTGCTCCACGATCAGGATGGCGTTCTTGCTGGCCATGCCGATCAGCATCAGCAGCCCCACCTGGGCAAAGATGTCGTTGCTGATCACGGGCCAGAAGCCGCCGGCCTGCATCAGGTTGGCGCGGATCCAGATCGCCACCATGGCGCCCAGGGTGGCCAGCGGCACGGTGAGCAGGATGATCAGGGGGTCGATGTAGCTGCCGTACTGGGCGGCCATCACCAGGAACACCAACACAAAAGCCAGGGCGAAGATCGCCACGGTGGCGCCGCCGGCACTCTTCTCCTCGAGCGAAAGGCCCGACCACTCGAAACCGAAGCCGGGATCCAGGGTGGTGGCCGCCAGCTCCTCCATCGCCGCGATCGCCTGGCCAGAGCTGTAGCCAGGGGCGGGTACCCCCTGAATCTTCACTGCTTCGTAGACGTTGTAGGCCGTGATCGTGGGCGGCGCGATGAAGGGCGCGCTGGTGATCACGTTGTCGAGCTGCACCAGCGCGCCGGAGCGGGAGCGCACGAAGAAGGAGCCGATGTCGCCGGGTTGGCGCCGCTCGCTGGCTTCGGCCTGCACGTAGACGCGGTACTGGTCGGCACCCAGGATGAAGTCGTTGACGTACTTGCCACCCAGGTAGGCGGCCAGGGTGCCGAAAGCCTCGTTCACATCCACATCCAGCGCCTTGACCAGGTCCCGATCCAGATTGATCACCATCTGCTCGGTGGCGGGGGTGAAGGTGGTGGACACCCGCTGCAGTTCGGGGCGTTCGCGGGCAGCGGCGATCAGGGCCTGGGCATTGCCGATCAGCACCTCCATCGGCTGGCCGCCCTTGTTCTGCAACTGAAACTCAAAGCCGCCGGTGGCGCCCACGCCGTCAACCGGTGGAATGTTGGTGGCAAACACCAAGGATCCACTCACCTCTTTCTGCAAGCGGCCGTTGATCGATTGCAACAGACTGAACACCGACTGATCCGGCCGGCTCCGCTCTCCCCAGCCCTTCAGGCGCACAAAGAACAGATATTTGTTGTAGGCATTGCCCTCCAATCCAAAGCCCGCTGCACCCAGATAACTCTCAATCTCGGGATAGTCCTTGAGGATGCCGCCCACCTGATCCACCTGCTTCTGGGTGTACGGAAGCGCAGCCGTGGGCGGGCACTCGCCCAGCAGAATCATCAGCCCCTGATCTTCATCGGGGATGAAGCCGGTGGGCACCAGGCGCAGCATGAAATAGGTAGCCAGCAGGCCAGCCACAAACAGGGCCAGCACCACATGGCGGGCCGCCACCAACCGCTCGATGGTGCGGGAATACCAGGCCACCAGCCCGTCGAAGCCGCGGTTGAAGCCGCGGAACAACCAGCCCAGGCCCCGGTTCAGCCCCCGCTGCACCGCATCGGGGGGCGCCCCCTCAGGCCGCAGGAACAGGGCGCTGAGGGTGGGCGAAAAGGTGAGCGCATTGAAGGTGGAAAACACAATCGCGGCCGCCAGCGTCACGGCGAACTGGCGGTAGACGATGCCGGTGGTGCCCGGGAAGAAACAGACCGGGATGAACACCGCCAGCTGCACCAGGGCCGCTGTGATCGTGGGCGAGGCCAGCTCATTCATCGCATCGAGAGCCGCCTGCAGCGGCTTCATGCCCTGACCGAGCTTGGTCTTGATCGCCTGCACGATCACCACAGCGTCGTCGGTGACGGTGCCGATCGCCAGGATGATGCCGAACATGGTGAGCTGGTTGATGCTGAAGCCCATGCCCAGCACCACCGCCATCGCCCCCACCATCGCCACGGGCATGGCCAGGGCCGGCACCACCGTGGAGCGCCAATCCTGCAGAAACAGCAGAATTGTGAGCACCGCCATCACGGTGGCATCGCGCAGGTTGCCGGTCACATCCGCCAGGGACGTGGTGACAAACAGGGTGGAGTCGTAGGGGATCTCGTAGCGCAACCCCGGGGGGAAACTCCTGGCCAGCTCCTCCACCCGAGCCTTCACCCGGTTGCCGGTGTCGAGGGCATTGGCACCTGGTAGCTGGTACACAAACAGGGCTGCCGACGGCCGGCCGCTCTGGCTGGTTTCCACGTCGTAGTTCTCGGCGCCCAGCTCCACCCGCCCCACATCGCTCAGCTTCACCAACGTGCCGTCAGCGCCCCGCTTGATCACGAGGTTCTCGGCATCGGCCACATCACGGAAGCGGCTGTCTGCCCGCAGGGGAATCGCCACCTCCTGGCCCTTGGGGCTGGGCTCCTGGCCGAGGCGCCCGGCACCGGTCTGGATGTTCTGGTCCTGCAGGGCCCGCTCCACATCCATCGGCGTGAGCTGGAAACCGGCCAAGCGACTGGGATCAAGCCAGATGCGCATCGCGTAGCGACGCTCGCCGATGATCGTGATGTTGCCGACCCCCGGCACGCGCCGGATCTCATCGCTGAGGTTCTGATCGACGTAATTGCTCAGAAACAGCGGGTCGTAGAGAGGCTCGCCGCTGGCATCGGGTTCGGCATAGAAGCCATAGGCCAACAGGGTGCTGGGCGAGGCGGCCTTGACGGTCACACCCGTCTTCTTGACCACATCCGGCAGAGTGGCCGAGGCCTGATTGACCCGGTTCTGCACATTCACCTGCGCAATGTTGCGATCAACCGCGACAGGGAAAAAGACGTTGATATTGCTGTTGCCGTCGGAAGAGGTGTTGGAGGAGATGTATTTCATGTCCTCCACCCCGTTGATCTCCTTCTCCAGCACCCGCGTCACCGTGTCGAAGGTGGTGCGGGCGTCGGCGCCGATGTTGGTGGCCGTCACCTGGATCTGGGTGGGGGCCAGCTGGGGCAGCTTCTCCAGGGGAAGAAGCGGAATCGCCACGCCACCGATCAGCAGAATCACCAGGGAGCACACCGTGGTGAGCACCGGGCTGCGGATAAAGCGATCGGAGAGGCTCACGGCAGCTGCAGTGATGGATCGTGGTCAGGGGCTGAAGTGGGCCTTGGCCTCGTAGAGGGCCTCGCTGTCGATCAGGGCCAGGCCCCGCTCGCGGGCATAGGCCTCGGTGTTCTTACGCACCTTGCCCCGCACGAAGAAGGGAATCTTGGCCAGCTCGGCCTCCCCCTCTGGGCTCCACACCAGCGCACCATGGCCGGGAAGCGCGGTCGCAACCGGAGACACTGCGGCCTGGGCGCCGGGATGCTCGGCCTCAGCCGGCCGGGCGGGGGCGCTGGCCCCTTCCAGGTGGCTGAGGTGACCATCCACAAACTCGAAGTCGTGGCGGAACATGCCGATCAGGTGCTCCTCCAGCCCCATCATCAGTGGGTGCACCCAGGCATCAAAAATCACGTTGGCCCCCTCCCAACCCATCTGGGGGGAATAGCGGGCCGGCACGTCCTGCACGTGCAGCGGCGCGCTGATCACAGCACAAGGGATACCGAGGCGCTTGGCGCTATGGCGCTCCATCTGGGTCCCGAGCACCAGCTCCGGCGCTGCGGCCGCCATGGCCGCCTCCACGGCGAGGTAGTCGTCGCTGATGAGGGCTTCGAGGCCCAGCTCGGCCGCTGCGGCCCGCAGCTCGCGGGCCTGCTCGCGGCTGTAGCTGCCCAGCCCCACCACCTGAAAGCCGAGCTCCCGGCTGGCGATCCGGGCCGCTGCGATGGCGTGGGTGGCATCGCCAAAGATGAACACCCGCTTGCCGGTGAGATAGGTGGAATCCACCGAGCGTGAATACCAGGGCAGCCGGGACTGCCGTTCGGCGGCGCAGGTGCCATCGGCGCCAGGCACAAGCGCGGCGGGCAGCTCCAGGCCCAGCAGCTGGTGCAGCTCCCGCAGGAAGCTGGCGGTGGCGCCGATGCCGATCGGCACGGTGCGCACCGTGGCCATGCCGAAGCTGCGCTCCAGCCAGCTGCACACTGAACCGGCCACCTCCGGATAGAGGCAGACATTGGCATCGGCCGTGGGGATGCGCTGCAGGTCGGCGGGGCGGGCGCCCAGGGGGGCCACCACGGCCACCTCAATGCCGTACTCCGCCAGCAGCGCCGTGATCTCGCGCACATCATCGCGGCAGCGAAACCCGAGCAACGACGGCCCCAGCAGATTCACCCGCGGCCGCCGACCCTCCTGTTGCCAGCGGCTGGGCGAGGGCTTGGCAAAGCCCGGCGGCGGCAGCTGGGGCTTGAGCAGGCCCCGCACCAGTTGATACAGGGTTTCAGCCGCGCCCCAGTTCTCCTTTTTGGAGTAGGCCGGCAGATCCAGGCTCACCACCGGAATGCCGCCCAGGTCCATGCCGCCTGCCAGGGCACCCGGCTGGTCCTGGATCAGCTCGGCGGTGCAGCTCTCGCCCACCAGCAGGGCCTCCGGCTGGAAGCGAGTCACGGTTTCACGAATCGAGCGCTTCACCAGCTCGGCGGTGTCGCCGCCCAGGTCACGGGCCTGGAAGGTGGTGTAGGTGACGGGCGGGCGCCGGTCGCGCCGCTCGATCATCGTGAACAGCAGGTCGGCGTAGGTGTCGCCCTGGGGAGCATGCAGCACGTAGTGCACCCCCTCCATCGACGTGGCGATGCGCATGGCGCCGACGTGGGGCGGCCCTTCGTAGGTCCAGAGGGTGAGTTCCATCGGGGGGAGAGCAGAGGGAGTGCAGCGGCGGCAGGGAGCCGGCGCTCAGGAAAACGACAGGGCGGCGCGGCGGCGCAGGGAGCGGGCAAACAGCTCGGCCAGATCGCCGGCCTGGTCGCAGCCGTGGATGGGGCTGAACACCAGCTCGATCGACCACTTGGTGGCGATGCCTTCGGCCTCCAGGGGGTTGGCCAGGCCGAGGCCGCACACCACCAGATCGGGGCGCGCAGCGCGCACCCGCTCCAGCTGGCGTTCCACGTCCTGACCCTCACTGATGCGGGTGCCCTCCGGCAACAGGGCCAGCTCGGCCTCCAGCAGCTGACGATCCAGGTAGGGGGTACCCACCTCCACCAGCTCCATGCCGCATTCGCGCTGCAGGAAACGCCCCAGGGAGAGCTCCAGCTGGGAATCGGGCAGCAGGAAGAGGCGTTTGCCCGCCAACAGCTCCCGGTGGGGAGCGATGGCGCGGCGCCCCCGCTCCACCAGCGGATCCAGCACGGCAGCCACCTGGGCCGGCGCCACCCCAAAGGCCTCCGCACCCGCCGCCATCCAGGCCCGGCTGCCCTCCACGCCGAAGGGATAGGGGGCCGCCAACAACCGTGCCCCGCGGTTCACCAGAGCCCGCGCCGTGGCCGAGAGAAACGGCTGGGCCAGCAGCACCCGGGTGCCGGGGCCGATCGGAGGCAGCTCGGTGGAGCGCCGCGGCGGCAGGCTGGTGACCACCGGAATTCCGAGGCGGCCGAACAGCTGCACCAGTCGGTCTTCCACCGCATCGGCCAGGGTGCCGACGATCAACAGCTGCTCCACAGGGCTGCTGGGCATCAACGGCACCATCGCCAGCAGGGCCTGGTCCTCCCCCTGGGTGAAGGTGGTTTCGATGCCGCTACCGCTGTAATTGAGCACCTTCACCCGGCCGGCCAGCTGGGTGTTGAGGCGCTCGGCGGCCTTGGTCAGATCAAGCTTGATCACCTCGCTGGGGCAACTGCCCACCAGAAACAGAGTGCGAATCTCCGGGCGCCGCACCAGCAGATCCTTCACGAGCCGGTCGAGCTCCTCATTGGCGTCGGCCAGGCCGGCCAGATCCCGCTCCCCGAGGATTGCGGTGCCGAAGCGGGGCTCAGCAAAAATCATCACGCCAGCGGCGCTCTGGATCAGGTGGGCGCAGGTGCGGGAGCCCACCACCAGGAAAAAGGCATCGGGCATGCGCCGATGCAGCCACACGATCGAGGTCAGGCCGCAGAACACCTCCCGCTGGCCGCTCTCCTTGAGCAGGGCGGGATGCCGATCATCAACAGCCGAAGATGCGCCCATCCAGGCGTCCTGCGGAAAGAACCTTTCAGGGTTAACGGAGTTGTCCACCATGCGGTGGACAACGTCACCAAATGTTCGGGATCAACCAGACGGCAACAAGACACTGCCCGTACCCTGAGCCGAGCGATCTGGAGCACCGGGTCCAGATCCCATGCCCAAGCGTCCCTGGCTCTTCGCCATCCGAAGACCACCCTCCACGCGCAACCGCAAACCCTGGCGGGCACCCCTGGCCCTGGCTCTGCTGGTCAACGCCGGCGCCATCGGCTACCGCTTCAGCGAAGGCTGGGACTGGGGCGACAGCTACTGGATGGTGCTGATCACCCTCAGCACCCTGGGCTTCAGTGATGGCCACACCCAGATCCTCAGCACCAACGGGCGCCTGGTCACCACCCTGCTCATCCTGGGCGGCCTGGTGGTGGTGCAGATCAGCATCCAGGGCGTGTTGGGGCTGTCTGAATCCGGGTACTTCCGGCGCCTGCGCGAGCGCCGTTTCCGCCGCTGGCTGCACTCCATGCACAACCACGTCATCCTCTGCGGCTATGGCCGCATCGGCCACGAGATCGCCGAACAGCTCACCCGGGAAAACGTTCCCATGCTGGTGGTGGAGATGGACGCCGAGCGGCGGAACGCCGCCGAAGGGCGTGGGCTGGCGGTGCTGATGGCTGACGCCACCCTGGACGAAACCCTGCTGGAGGCGGGCATCCACCGCTGCCGAGCGCTGGTGGCGGCCCTGCCCAACAACGCTTCCAACCTCTATGTCGTGCTCAGCGCCCGCGGCATGGCCCCCAACTGCCGCCTGATCGCCCGCTCCGACAGCGAAGAAGCGGAGCGCAAGCTGCGGCTCGCCGGCGCTGACCAGGTGGTGAGCCCCTTTGTGAGCGGGGGCCGCACCATGGCGGCCAAGGCCCTGCGCCCCCTCGCGGTGACCTTCATGGATCTGCTGGCGGGCTCAGGCTGCGAGGTGGAGGAGTTTCTGCTCAGCAGCAATCCGGCCGACCTGGGTGCCATGAATGGATCCTCCCTGGCCGACCTCCAGCTCGGTCCCCGCACTGGCGCCCTGGTCCTGCTGATCGTGCCCCCCCGCCCCAGCGAGGCTGGCGCCATCCGCCAGTACCGCGGGGCCCAGTACAGCCCCGCGGAGCCCGAACTGATCGCCAACCCCAGCAGTGACACCCGGCTGGCACCGGGGCAGAGGCTGGTGGTGATGGGCAGTCAGCGTCAACTCGAGGCCTTCGGCCGCCTGCTGGGGCCCGCCCTCAAGAGCGTGGACGTGATGGCTAACTGACGACCGGTCGCGTTGAAGATTCGATCGGATGGCAGATCCCGTCTTCTGGGGGCGGAGCCTGGCGCGCGCTCAGCCCCGTTGGGATCGGCTCCAGGAGGCCGCAGAAAACACGTGCCCCTGCTCGAGGGCGATCGCCACAACGGCATCAACACTGCCGGCCGCGTCGACCCTGGCCTTGAGGGCCACATCGGCATCCACCTTGACCATGAAGGCGGTGAGCTGGGCTTTCGACATGGCACGACGGGGCGTGGAACCTCCCATAGCTAGCCAAGATCCGCGAATCCGGCCGCCCGGCCTCCAGCCCTGTAAGGTCATGAGTGATTCAAAGATTTCTCTCTAGCGAGCTGACCACTTTCTGTTGGGCCGTCGAAGGATCGATTCATAGTTTCTGAGTTCATGACCATTTACGTCGGCAATCTTTCCTTCGATGCAGAAGCGGAAGATGTCCAGCACCTGTTCAGCCAATACGGACAGGTGAGCAAGTGCAGCCTCCCCCTCGACCGCGACACCGGCCGCAAGCGCGGTTTCGCCTTCGTCGAGATGGCCAACGAGGCTGAAGAAACCAAGGCCATCGAAGATCTTCAGAACGTCGAGTGGATGGGTCGCGCCATCCGCGTCAACAAGGCCGAGCCCCGCGGCAGTGGCGGTGGTGGCGGCGGCGGCGGTCGCCGTGATTTCGGTGGCGGCGGCGGCTACAACGGCGGTGGCTATGGCGGCGGCGGCGGCGGCCGCTACTGAGCTCCAGCCGACGTTTTCGGCTGATCCTTAGCTGCAGGATTCCGGCTCCGTCCGGCTCCCAACCGTGACAATCCCAGTCGTCACCATTGCAACCGCCTCCATCGGGGGCGGTTTTTTGATGGGCGCCGTTGGATCTCCTTAGCCTGGGATCATGGCCAGCCACCATCCACTGGTGCTCGTGCACGGACTGTGGGACACCCCGCGGCTGTTCCAGCGTCTGCAGCAGACCCTGGGCGACCGCCGTTCGCCCCTGCTGATTCCCCACCTTCCCCACGGGCTGGGCACCACCCCGATCCCCGAGCTGGCCAGCCGACTCGGCCGTCACATCGAGGCCGCCTTCGGTCCCGACCTCCCCATCGACCTGCTGGGCTTCTCGATGGGTGGGGTGATCGGTCGCACCTGGATCCAGCTGCTGGGCGGCCATCGCCGCACCCGTCGCTTCATCAGCGTGGGCAGTCCCCAGCAGGGCACCCTCACGGCCCAGCCCTGGCCCCGCGGGCTCCTGGCCAGCATCGCCGACATGAAGTGGGGCAGCCCATTGCTGAGCCAACTCAACCACAACCTTGATGGCCTGCGCGACGTGGAGTGCCGCAGCTACTACTGCAGCCGCGACCTGATGGTGTTGCCGGGATGGCGGGCCGTCCTGCCGGTTGGGCCGCGACTGGCAATGCCGGTGCGCACCCACCAACAGCTGATGCGCCATCCGGCAGCCCTGGAGCCCCTGGTGGCCGAGCTTCTACGCCCGTGAGCGAGCCCCCCTGAGCCCCATGCCCTCCCTTGATCTGCTGGCCATTTCCCTGCTGGTGCGCTGGCTGCTGGGCTGGTTCCTGTGCCTGCGCATGCCGTCCCTGCCCGAACTCAAGCCAACGGGGCACCCCCGGGTGTCGGTGCTGATCCCCGCTCGCAACGAGGCGCTCACCCTGCCCCAGCTGCTGGCGGGCCTGGCTGGCCAGAGCCTGCAGCCGCTCGAGGTGATCGTGATCGACGACCACTCGAGCGACGACACCGCCGCCATCGCCCGCGCCGCCGGCGTCACGGTGCTGGCCTCCGCGCCCCTGCCGGAAGGCTGGTGCGGCAAAACCTGGGCCCTGCAACAGGGAGCCAACCGCAGCCAGGGGGAGCTGCTGGTGTTCCTCGATGCCGACACCGAGCCCAGCCCGACCTTTCTGGCCCAGCTGGTGGCCAACCATCAGCAGCACGGGGGGCTGGTGTCGGTGCAGCCGTTTCACCGCACCGAACAGCCCTACGAACAACTCTCGGTGCTGTTCAATCTGGTGGGGCTGATGGCGGTGCCCCTGGGACCGCGGGGGGGAGTGGCCTTCGGACCGGCGATGGTGACCAGCCGCAGCGATTACGGGCGCATCGGCGGCCATGCCTCAGTGGCCGGCAAAGTGGTGGAGGACTGGTTCCTCGCCCACCGCTACGAAGCGGCTGGCTTACCGGTGAGCGCATTTCTCGGCCACGGCAGCCTGGCCTATCGGATGTATCCGGGCGGCCTGCGCGACATGGTGGTGGGCTTCGACAAAAACTTTGCCACCGCCGCCGGCGAGGTGCGCTGGCCCTGGATGCTGGGGGTGCTGCTGTGGCTCTCAGGGCTGTTCTGGGCCGCCTGGTGTCTTCCCGCTGCAGTGCTGCACTGGCCCATGGTCGGCGATCCCGCCCTGGCCCCCAACCTGCTGGTCTACGGCGGCTATGCCCTGCAGCTGCTGGTGATCACCCGCCGCATCGGCACGTTTGGCTGGATCAACCTGGTGTTCCCGGTGCCGGTGCTGTTTTTCCTTGGGGTCTTCCTGCTGGCGATCCTCAATCTCGAGCGTGGGTCGATCAGCTGGAAAGGACGCCAGTTTCCCACCCGCTAACCGGCCGTCTGCTGTGACTTCCATCGCAAAGTCGCGAATACTCTGAAAGCCGTCGCGATTCGGGCCAAGGGGGCGCAGAATTACGGCATGGTTGATCCTCTCGCTTCGGGTCGTTATCGCGTTCGCGCTGCCGTCGAGCGCGAGCAAAGTGTGCCGCTGCAGGTGCAGTCGGTCCGTTTCAACACCCGCGATGACGCCGAAACCTTTGCCCACCTGGTAGCTCACGACCACCTGCAGAGTGTGGTGGTGGAGAAGCTTGCACCTGGTGGTTGCTGGCTCCAGCTGAGCCTGGTGGCCGGAGCCATCTGAGCCCATCGCATCCTTGGGCTCAGTCGGCGGCTCGGGCCAGCAGGGCGCGATCACTGGGCACCCGCAGATCCCAGGCCCAACCGCAACGCTCCAGGAGGCGAATGAAGCGGTAGGTGGGATCGATCAGCAGCCGCGGGCGACCCCCGTGCAGGGTGATGCCCTGACGCACCGATGCCTGAAAGGCATGGTGGAGGTTGTGCCAGCCCTCCCCGAGGGTGATCAGCGCCACAAAGCCGTTGTTGCGACTGGCATCGCCGGTGGCGAACGGCTGATCCCCCAACAGGTGGGCCAGGGAATTGACGCTGGCCACACCGTGGAACAGCACCGTGGTGCTGAGACAGAAGGCCGCCAGCCAGGGCAGACCGCCCAGTTGCCAGGACAGAGCCGCCAGCAGCAGTGCCGGCACGAAATGAAGACGATCGATCAGACGCAGCACCGGGTCGGCCTCCACGTCAGCGGGCAGGGTGAGCGGAAAGAAGCTGGAGCTCAGCAACCAACCCACCTGGGAGCGCCACAGCCCGCGCCATCCCGCTGAAGGTGCCAGGGGGGTGTGGGGATCGGCGGCCGTATCGACATGGCGGTGGTGCTCCTGGTGGTGGGCCTTCCACCAGCTCGGTCCCATCTGGCCGGCGGAGGCCGCCACCACGGCCCCGATCCAGGCCACCGGTCGGGCGGCGCGGTAGCTGGCGTGGGTGATCAGACGGTGGTAGATGGCCGTGGTGGCCAGCATGCGCACCAGGTAGAGGGCCAAGGCCCAGAGGGCTGCCCCGACGCTGAGCCCGGTCCAGAGGAGCAGGAGACAGCCGATGTGACTGGCCGTGATCAGAACGGGTCCGAAGGCGTAGAGAACGCGACGTAGACGGGGAACCAAGCCCTCTCCCGGGTGATGGCCAACCCTAGGAGGCGGAATGCTGCATCCTGCGGCACCCGGCCCGACTCAGCGCAGGCCGTCTTCAGGATCGGGACCGCCGGGATCCCGACGCAGGGCCACGATCTCCGGCACAAAGATGAACGTGAGGGGATCGAGGCATTCGGCCTGGCCGTCGATGGCACTCACCCCCCCGGCCACAAAGTCGATCAGGCGCTGGGCCTCACTGCGCTCCATGGCCCCGGCATGCACCACCACGGTCTTGCGCTCGCGCACGTGGTGCACGATCCACTGAGCCTCCTCGAAGCGGGTGGGATGGAACACCACCACCTCGGGCAACCAATCGCCAAATGGGCTCTGCATCCCTGGGGCAACCCCGATGGCGCTGTGCCCTCAACGTATGGCCCTAACCCGGGCTCTGCAAGGAGCGCCCCCGCCAGGTCCAGCCGCGGCCGGTGAGGGTCTTGATCACCGAAACCGGGGCGATGGCCCCGATCACCAACCCGCCCAGGCCGGCCAGCCACCACCAGTCGAGCGGAGTACCGAACCGCCGACGGCTCCACAGCCGGATCACCAGCTGCAGGGCGATGCCCAGCAGCGCTAACACCAGCGGCAGAAGCGCCAGAGGAGCTGAGCCCCGCCAGCCCAGCACCAGGGCAGGGGGCAACAGCAGCCAGGGCATGGCGTAGAGCTGGAGCACCACGGCGCCGGCCCCCAGCGCCTTGAGCACGTCGCG
The DNA here is from genome assembly GCA_044371095.1 of Cyanobium sp. GTDB lineage: Bacteria > Cyanobacteriota > Cyanobacteriia > PCC-6307 > Cyanobiaceae > Cyanobium_A. The sequence continues at coordinate 24,186 of JBILUH010000001.1, read as the reverse complement.
GTCGAGGCCCAGCAGCCAGTTTTTGGTCCAGCCCTCCCAAAGGCTGGCGAAATCCCGGTACATCCGCAGGGTCAGCCAGTCGAGGCCGAGCAGGTAGCGCAGGTGGAAGCCCTGGCCCTTGATCGCCCGCGCCAGGGCCAGGTCTTCGACCACCTCGCTGGCCACGGCAGCATGCCCCCCCACGGCGCGGTAGGCCTGGCTGCGAAAGAGCAGAAACGGACCCGCCGCAAAGGCCAGGGGGTCAGCGGGATCATTGGCCCGTGCGATCGGGAAGCCCAGGCCCAGCAGGCTGGCGATGATCGGCTGCACCAGCCACTCCGCCAGGCAACCGCAGCGCAGGCGCGGCGCCAGGGTGAGCAGGTCGGCGCCGTGGGCCTGCGCATCCGCCAGGGCAGCCCTCAGGGCGCCCGGCTCCACCCGCACGTCGGCATCGATGAACACCACCCAGTCGCTGTCGAGCTGCTCACCCGCCCGGTGACAGGCCCAGTTCTTGCCCACCCAGCGCTCGCCGGTGGGACGGGCACCGGCCGCCAGCAGGGCAAAGCGTGGATTCCCCGCCGCCGCGGCCCGGGCCAGCTCGGCGGTGGCATCGCTGGAGTCGTCATCGACCACCACCAACGACCAACGCGGGCACGGGTCCTCACTCGCGAGGATCGTCCGCACGCAGTCGCCGATGTTGTCGGCCTCGTTGTAAGCCGGCACCACCACGGTGCAGGAATCGGGCGCCTGGCCAGGAACGGGGGCCTCCGAGCCGGCCGCGCTGGCGGGTGCCGCCTGCAACACCGGAGCCGTACGGAAGGTGCGCTCCAACAAAGCCAGCATCACCGCCAATCCCAGACAGGACACCAGGGCCAGGCCACTGACGAGGACCCACATGGGGCCACTGGCCACGCCGATCAGACCCAGGACGAGATCAACCAGAGTCAGGGACGCGCACGGTGCAGCAGACGATCGGCAGCCGCGCGGCGACAGACCCGGCGGAAGGGGGCCAGGCCAATGCCAAACAACTCCTCAAACAGCCGATTGGCCGCCATCACCGAAGCCAGACCGCAGCGGTGCACCTGCTGTTGAAGGGTGGATTGGGGGTGTTCGGCAATGCCCTCAAACAGGCGGCTGAGGCGAAAGTGCTGCAACGCCTGAAACGGCGTCTTGCCGCGGCAATGGTCAAAGCAAAGATCGAGCCACTCGGCACTCACGCCGATTGAGGTGGCCATCACTTCGAGTTCGATGTCTTCCGAGAAGTGATGGGCGAAGTAGCAGGCTGCCTGGTTGACCACATCGAGCTGCTGCGCAGGAGCCACAGGCAGCTGTCGCCGCCGCCAGGGCGCAGCATGCCGGTCTGGGCGGGCAGCAGACGGTGGGGGAACGGGCCGCATGGCACTCCAAGACGCAGAGGACGCCTCTTCTCCAACTGATAACCCCTCTGGAGCAGCCGCGGCAATCACATCGGACACCGTCCGGGGGAACTGTCGCATCGCTGCATCAATCGCAATGAAGCAGCCGTCGCAATGAAGCAGCCGTCGCAATGAAGCAGCCCCTCTCAGGCGAAGGCCAACAGTTCATGGCCGAGCTGCTCGCCACTGCGCAGGGCCCCTTCGATGCGCCCAAAACCGACACCGGCGATGAAGTCGCCGCAGAAGCCCACCCGGCTGCGGGGGCAGAACATCAGCTCCGAAGGCAGACCCGGTGCCAGGGGGAAAGCGGCACCCCAGCGCATCAGCTGGCGGTCGGCCGGGCCCAGATCGAGCCGAGGCAACCAGGGACCCATCACCTGCTCCAAGGCGGTGGTGAGGGCCGCCACCACGGTGTCTTCCCGGCCCTCGTCGGGGGGCAGCTGCAGCATCCGGGCCACGGCGGAATGGGTGCCGTACACATCGAGGTGATCGGCAGCAAAGGCCTGGGTGGAGTGGGCCACCACAGCACAGCGACCGTCGGCCAGGGGCTGGACGGTGATCCGCTGCAGCCCCCAGCGCTGCTGAGCTGCCGCATCGAAATGGAGCAGGGTGAAGGGCAAGGCGCGCCAGGGGCCAGCCGCGCCGGCTTCCAACACCACCAGCAGGTTGCTGCGGGCCTCGGCGCGGATGCCGGCGATCAGGGTGAGGGCGTGGTCGAGCTGAAGATCCGCCAGCTCGGCGGCCGCCTGCTGCAGGGGCACGTCCTCCCAGCCGAAGATCAGGCGGCTGCGGGGATGGGCCAGCAGGGTGCTGCTCAGCACCAGCCAGTGGGCCTGGCCCAGCAGCTCCCGGTCGCGGCCCCACAGCTGCCAGAGACCGTCCTCGGTGCTGAGGTGACGAACCAGCGTGCCGTAGTGGGCATCGACGGCCTCGCCGGCCAGTTGCAGCAGACCCTGGCCCAGGTGATCCATGCCACCGCATCCGCGGTAGAGCTGCCCCAGCCCCAGGGCGTCGGGCTGGCCCAGCCTGAGGGTTGCTTCCCCCTGCAACTGGGCGATCACACCCGGCCAGGGCTCAATCCAGCCACCGGCCAGCAAGGGCTGGAGCAACAGCGGATCGGTTGCACCGGTGATGTTGAGCAGGGGCGCACCGTGATCGATGCGCAGCGCGGCATCGTGGCGCGAACGGCGGGTGCTGGCCCGTCCGCCGGGCCCACGCCCGGTCTCCCAGAGGCTGATTGGGCCCCCGTGGCCCAGCTGCCGCAGCTGGGCCACCAACGCGCAGCCCGCGACGCCGGCACCAATGACAGCAATGGATTCAGGGCCCGATCGGGGCATCGACAGCAACGAAGCCTGCGTTGCCTTCAGGATGACAGCGATCCCCAAGGCTGCAGCCGATGGCTGACCACCCGGCGTCTTACCACCCGGCGTCTGCGCAACCGGTGCTGGTGTTTGACGGCGGCTGCCCCTTCTGCCGCCACTTCGCCGAACTGGCCGAACTGCGCAGTGGCATCCCGGGCTTGACGATCCGTGACGGGCGCAGCGACCACGCTCTGCGCCGGCAACTGCGTGAGCAGGGCTGGGACCTCAGCCAGGGAGCGGTGGTGCTGGCCGAGGGGGACGTGCTGCACGGAGCGGAGGCGATCCAGTGGATCTGCAGCCGGCTGCAACCGAGCGCCCCCCTGCTCCAGCTGCTGGGTCCCCTGCTGGCGACACCGGAGCGGGCCCGCCGCACCTATCCAATGCTGCTGCTGGCCCGGCGGCTGGCCCTCGCGGCCAGGGGGCTGCCGCTCGACCCCGACCACCCCGTGGGCGCCATCCGCAACAGATAGCGTTATGCACAAAGGGAGTGGCTGTGGCTCGTTTTCTGGTCGTGCTCAAACCCAGCCCTGCCCTGACGGCAGAGGCCATGCTCTTAGCCCTCCATCCGGTGCTGGAGGGCCTGAGTGCTGAGATCGAGCACCGCACCCCGGCCCACCTCAGCGCCATGATCCGTGGGGGCGGCGAAACCCAGCGGATGCAGCTGTTTGCCGACGTGCAATCCAAGGCCGACGGCAAGGTGCTCGAGCTGGTGCTGCTCAGCCGCGAAGCCATGGGGTCCACCGCTCCCCACACCCGCGAGGTGTTCGAACGGTTGCTGCAACTGCTCGACCGGCACGTTCAGGCCATGCCCATCAGCTTCCGCTCAGACCGGGACGGGCCGCTGCAGCGCACCACTCCCGTCAGCGGCTGAGCACACACCACGATCCCAGGAGCCAGCCACTAAAGGAAGGCTTAAGGTTTGAACATCTGGTTTAGGGATCTCTCTGTGAACGACAACCACCCTGTGTTGCTCTCCCTCGACGCTGAGCTCAACAGCCTGCGCAATGCCTATTCCGAGCAGCCCAACGAGCACACCCGCTACCAGCTCGTACGCCTGGAGCAGCTGATTCATCAGTGGGCCCCCGGCCACAGCAGCGTCGGCTGACAACTCTCAGGGATTGCACCACGGGCAGTCACCCGGATCAGCCCCGGAGCGTCCATCACGGCGGGGGCGCTCCACCTGATGGCCGCAGGCAACGCAGCCCCAGATCTCTGCAGCGGTCAGCTCTGTGGCCGTGCCGCACGAGCCACAGGGCAGACCAGGCCTGATGTCCAGCAAGCCCCATCCTGGAGCCATGCAGCTGGGACAGGGGGTGGCAAGACGTCGCGCTAAGGCCACTCCCACGCGCCGAATCGAGCGCATACGGGTTGGATTGCGATGGGCACGCATGTCGGCTTCCAGCCAAACCTGACCGCGAGAGTCGGCGCGGCGACAGGCCGCCAGGGCCTCCGCCAGAGCAGCGGTGCTGCTGAGATCCTTATGCCAATCCGAGCGGCCAGGGGATGCATCGGCAGGCCGGGCGATCACGGCATGGGATGGGAAGCCCACCTGCTTCAACCAGGTCGAGGGATCCTCATCCGGCTCCAACAGCTTCTGGGCATAGTTAGTGCGCCAATCGAGGCGCTGCTCCAACACATGCAGACCCCGATCCAGATCTACAAACAGAAGTAATTCCTGACCCACCGCCAGCATCGGCACCGCTGGATGGGGCCCGAAGCTGGCTTCGCTGGCAAGGCCAAGCAGAAAGCCGCTCTGCTCGAGACCCATCAACGCCTTGCGCCGGCAGGTGTGGAAGGCATCCTCCACCCGTTCCACCTCACCGCTGAAGGTGCCCAGCAGGTCGGTGTTGCAGGGGCTCACCGCCAGGCTGGCACCAAGGCCAAGGGCAAACGGCCGGGCCAGGGCCCTCTCCTTGCCATGCCGCGTAGTGAGGCAGATCTCACGACCCGCGTAGGCGGAAGCAAGGGGCACGGAGTCAGGCTGGCTGCTCAGCGGGGAGACCTTCGCCCTCGCCAGGCTCGCTGGGGATCACCAGCCGAAGCAGGATCGGGGCCAGGAAGGTGGTGCCGATCACCATCAGCAGGATGGCGGCTTCCAGAGCCGGGGTGAGGATGCCGGCCTGGCTGCCGAGGCCCAGGAAAATCAGACCCACCTCACCGCGCGGCATCATCCCCAGGCCCACCACCAGGCGGTTGGTGGGTTCCTTGCTGAGGTAGCTCCAGCCGGCGGCCACCTTGCCGGCCATGGCCACCACCAGCAGGAAAGCGGCCACGATCAGGCCCTCGCGGTTTGCCGGATCGAAGGGATTGAGCACCGAGAGATCCAGGCCGGTGCCGATCAGCACAAAAAACACGGTGGCAAACAGGGCCACCAGGGGCTTCACCGCCGCGTCGATGTCGTGGGTGTGCTTCGAGGCGCTGAGGATCAAGCCAGCGGCGAAGGCCCCCAGGGCCGCTTCCAAGCCAATGGCCTGGGCGGCAAAGCAGCAGACGGTGAGCACCAGAAAGCTGGCCACGGCCACATCGCCGGGCGCTTTGAGCTGATCCACCACCCAGTCGAAGGCGGGGGCGGCCTTACGGCTCAGCACCAGGGCCACCGCCACAAACGCCACCGCCGCCAGACACAACTTCAACACCGGGCCCAGGCTGAAGGCGCCACCGCCCACGATCGCCACCACCACCGCCAGGATCACGATGCCGATGATGTCGTCGAGCACGGCGGCACCGATCACGATCTGGCCCTCCCGGCGTTTCAGCCACTTCAGCTCGCCGAACACGCTGGCGGTGATGCCGATCGAGGTGGCCGTCATGGCGGCCCCGGCAAACACCGCTGGAATCAGCGGCACATGAAAGAGGAAGTAGAGGCCGGCGGTGCCCAGGGCAAAGGGCAGCACCACACCAGCCACAGCCACCGTGGTGGCCTGAACGCCCACGGCCACCAGCTCATCGAGCTCGCTCTCCAGGCCCGTGAGAAACAGCAGGGCAAACAGCCCCAGCTGGGACACCGCCTGCAGGTTGGGGAAGGTTTCGCTGTAAACCTCGCGCGCCGCCTCAGGACTGATCTGAGCCAGGGAGGCCAGCAGGCCGGCGACTCCGGCGCTGAGCTGGGCCTGGGTTTCAGGCGGCACGATCAGATGCAGGCCCGAGATCCCGATCAACACCCCAGCCACGAGCTCCCCAAGGATGGTGGGCAGCTGCAGCCGCACCATCACTTCGGCGATGGCCCGGGCGGCGATGAAGATCACCACAAAGCGGCCCACCTGAATCAGGGTTTCCGCCACTTCAAGCTGGTGGGAACTGAACTCCAGCAACACCGGAGAGATCGGCAACATCACGAACGGACGAGGTCGCGGATTTATAGGGAGGAGGAGAGCTCGGTTGGGGAGGCGAAGCCGAGGGGATCAAGCCCACCCAACTTCGAGTAGCACTCCCTATGGTTCTGCGCCAACCTACGCCTGTAGTGATGACAACCGCTTCGGCGCCACCCCGGCGCCCGGCCCTGCTGAATCACATCAGCACCAACAACATCAAGGGGGATCTCTTCGGCGGTGTCACAGCTGCAGTGATCGCCCTGCCAATGGCCCTCGCCTTCGGTGTGGCCTCGGGTGCCGGTGCAGCCGCCGGCCTGTGGGGCGCTGTGCTGGTGGGCCTGTTTGCCGCCCTGTTCGGCGGCACGCCTTCCCTGATCTCCGAGCCCACAGGGCCGATGACGGTGGTGATGACCGCCGTGATCGCGAGTTTGACCGCTGCTGATCCGGAAAATGGCCTGGCCATGGCCTTCACAGTGGTGATGCTGGCCGGCGTGTTCCAGATCGTCTTCGGCTTCCTGAAGCTGGGGCGTTACGTCACCCAAATGCCCTACACGGTGATCTCGGGCTTCATGAGCGGCATCGGGCTCATCCTGATCATCCTGCAGCTGGGTCCTTTCCTCGGCCAGGCCATCCCCAAGGGCGGCGTGATGGGCACCCTCAGCGCCCTGCCCCAGCTGATTCAGAACGCCCGCCAGCCGGAAGTGATTTTGGCGGTGATCACCCTGGCCATCCTCTGGTTCACCCCGGCGGCGATCAAGAAAATCGCCCCACCCCAGCTGATTGCCCTGATCGCCGGCACGGTGCTCTCCCTCACCCTGCTCAGCAGTGGCGGTGGTGGCGAGGAGATTCGCCGCATCGGCGAAATCGCCTCGGGCTTCCCCCAGCTGCGCATGCCCTACTTCGAGCTGGGACAAGCGAGCAAAATGCTGATCGATGCCGCTGTGCTGGGCATGCTCGGCTGCATTGATGCCTTGCTGACAGCCGTGGTCGCCGACAGCATCACCCGCACCGAGCACGACTCCAACAAGGAGCTGATCGGCCAGGGCTTAGGCAACATCGCTTCCGGCCTGTTCGGTGGCATTGCCGGTGCCGGCGCCACCATGGGCACGGTGGTCAACATTCAGGCCGGCGGCCGCAGTGCCCTCTCGGGCATCAGTCGAGCCGTGATCCTGATGGTGGTGATCCTGGCCTTCACTGGCGTCGCCGCCCAGATCCCCCAGGCCGTGCTGGCCGGCATCGCCCTCAAGGTGGGTGTCGACATCGTTGATTGGAGCTTCCTGAAGCGCGCCCACCGCATCTCCCTGAGCGGCGCGTTGATCATGTATCTGGTGATCGCCCTCACCGTGCTGGTCGATCTGATCGCCGCCGTCGGCATTGGCGTGTTCATCGCCAACATCCTCACCATCGACAAGATGAGCGCCCTTCAGAGCAAGAGCGTCAAGTCGATCAGTACGGGCGACGGCGACCTGCTGATTCCCGAAGACGAGAAGGCCCTGCTCGACCAGGGCAAGGGCCAGGTGCTCCTGTTCCAGCTCAACGGCGCCATGATCTTCGGGGTGGCCAAAGCCATCGGACGTGAACACAACGCCATCGGCGATGTGAAGGCTGTGGTGTTTGACCTCACCGAGGTGTCGCACCTCGGGGTAACCGCCGCCCTGGCAGTGGAGAACGCCGTGGAAGAGGCGATCGAGAAAGGGCGCGAGGTATTCGTGGTGGGCGCCACCGGCACGACTCAGCGCCGCTTGGAGAAGCTCGGCCTCTATAAGAAGCTGACACCTGATCGCACAAACCTGAGCCGTCGCGACGCCCTCCAGCGATCTGTCGCAGCTATGGGCTGACGTCCCAATCCAAACCCCAGAGGGCTCGGCAAAACCGAGCCCCTTTTTTGTCTTTGGTGCCCTCCCATGGATCTATTTAGCGACAAACGTTTCCTCTCCACCGTCCATGGATATGAACGACAACTGGCAAAACTTCTAGCCCTACTCTTAGCGGTGGTGATCGGCTTTGCCGTTTTCGAACTAGTCGTTGAATCCAGCATCAAAATAGCCCGATTTCAGACTGATTGGTTTGACGGAGGCCTCATCAAACTGCTCGATCGACTTCTGCTGATTTTTATCGCCTTGGAAGTTCTGCAAAATGTGACTGCCTATCTCCGCGATCAGGTGGTGCAGATTGAGCTGGTGTTGCTCACGGCCATGACTGCTGTAGCCAGGAAAGTGATTGTGCTGCCGCCAGGCACCGAAAGCAAACCACAACTCATGGCTGGATTTGGCGTAATTGTGGTGGGGCTGGCTGCGGCCTACTGGCTGGTCATACGGGCCAGGCAGCACCAGCAACCTGTCGCATCCAAGCCAGGAAACTGACTGGTGCAACTTTTCGCATCCCAGGCATTGATCAGCTTTTCTGATCGCAAGGATTGCAGCTGCTGGTTGATAAGCAGAGTTTAAAAGACCCAACCTCAAAAAATAGTCAGTACCGTTTGCCGACCCCACTGCAGACGACATTCCGATGCCTGCGCCACAGAAGCGCCCCAAGGGCGGCTGCGACGCACTCAGCCAGCACATGCGCGCCATCGGCCGCATCCCGCTGCTATCCGCTGATGAGGAGATCAGCCTGGCCCGACTGGTTCAATCCGGCTGCCGAGCCACCGACGTGGCCCAGGAGATGAAGTTGCGAGCCGGCGGTGTAGCGCCCAGCCTGGCGGCCTGGTCCCGAGAAGCGGGCATGGAGGTGAGCCAGCTTCAGCGCTGCCTGCGTGAGGCCAATCAGGCCCGCAGCCGCATGGTGGTCGCCAACATCCGGTTGGTGGTGAGCATGGCCCGCCGCTACCAACACACCCCTGGCGACCTGGAAGACCTGATCCAGGAGGGCACCATCGGCCTGATCAGGGCCGTGGAACGGTTTGATCCCAGCCGCGGCTATCGGTTTTCCACCTATGCCACCTGGTGGATCCGCGACGGGATCACCAGTGCCCTGGTGGCCAAGGGGCGCACCATCCGCCTGCCTTCCACGATGGTGGATCAGCTGCATCGGCTGCGCCAGACCCAGCAATCCCTCAGCCAGCAGCTGGGTCGGGATCCCAACCTGGAGGAGCTGGCGGCGGCAACAGGGCTCAAGTCCCTCGACATCCGCGAGGTGCTGTTCAGGGCCCAGGAACCCCTGAGCCTCGATGGGCACCAGGCCTCCCAATCGGAGTTGAGCCTGCTCGACAGCCTGGCCTGCGAGGTCAGCAGGCCCCAGGAGCGGGTGGATGCCACCCTGATGCGGGAAGACCTCCATCAGCTGCTCGATGAACTCCCCGAACAGGAAGCCGAGCTGCTGCGCTTGCGCTACGGAATCACTGCGGGGGAACCCTTGAGCCTGAGCGCCACGGCCCGGCAGATGGGCATCACCCGGGACACGGCCCGAGGTTTAGAGCGCCGCGCCAACGCCACGATCCGGCGACTGTCGACGCGCTTCATGGACCATCTCGAAGCCTGAGTCGATGAGCTGGCACCCCCACCTCTGGCACCCCACCACCCAGGTGGCCACCAGCCCCGAGCCGCTGCAGGTGCGCTCCGCCCGGGGCAGCGAGCTCGAGCTCGCCGATGGGCGCCGCCTGATCGATGCGATCAGCAGCTGGTGGGTGACCCTGCACGGCCACGCCGACCCCGCGATTGCGGCGGCGATTGCCCGCCAGGCCCAGGAGCTGGAGCAGGTGATCTTCGCCAACTTCAGCCACTCCCCCGCCGAGCAGCTCGCCACCCGGCTCAGCGCGCTCACGGGCCTTGAGCGGCTGTTCTTCTCCGACAACGGCTCCACCGCCGTGGAGGTGGCGCTCAAGATCGCCTGGCAGTGGTGGCGCAACCAGGAGGGCCGTGGCGACGCGGCGGGACTGCGGCGCCAGGTGATCGCCTTCGAGGGGGCCTACCACGGCGACACCTTCGGCGCGATGGCGCTGGGGGAGCGCTCGCTGTTCACCGACCCCTATGAGCCCCTGCTGTTTGCCGTGGCCCGGGTGGCCTGGCCCCACAGCCACTGGGGTGACGACGCGGTGGAGCAAAGAGAACAGGTCGCCCTTCGCCAGCTCGAACAGGCCCTGGAGACGCCCACCGCGGCCGTGATCCTCGAACCCTTGATCCAGGGGGCCAGCGGCATGCGCGTGGTGCGGCCGGCCTTCCTCCGGGCCGTGGCCGAGCGGGTGCGGGCCGCCGGCGCCCTGCTGATCGCCGATGAGGTGATGACGGGCTTTGGCCGTACGGGCGATCTGTTCGCCTGCCGACGGGCCGGCATTCAGCCCGACCTGATGGCCCTCTCCAAAGGCCTCACCGGTGGCTTCCTGCCGATGGGGGTGACGATGGCCAGCGAACGCCTCTACCAGGGCTTCATCAGCGAGCGGCCCGAAGCCACCTTCTTCCACGGCCACAGCTTCACCGCCAACCCCCTGGGCTGTGCCGCGGCGCTGGCCAGCCTGGATCTGCTCCAGGCCAACCCCGAGCGCTTCCAGCAGTTCGAGGTGCGCCACACGCCCCTGCTGGAGGAGCTGGCCCGGCACCCCTTGGTGCGGCGGCCGCGCTGCGTCGGCACCATGGCGGCCTTTGATGTGGAAACCGGCGAGGCCAGCTACCTCAATCCCGTGGGCAAACAGATCCAGCGCCATTGCCTGGAGCAGGGGGTGTACCTGCGCCCCTTGGGCAACGTGGTGTATCTGTTGCCGCCCCTGGGCATCAGCAACTCCCAGCTGGAGCGGTGTTACCAGGCGCTCGGGTCGGCCCTGGAGGCGCTGCTGCAGGCTTAGGAGCTTGGGGCCGAAGCGCTGGGGCTGGCCGCCAGGCGCCGCCCCAGCAACAGCAGACCCAGCACGGTGGTGCCGCTCACCATCAGCACCAGCGCCGAAAACTGGGTGGGGTTGATCACCCCACTGGCCACGGCCGTGGAGGCAAACACCAGGCCCGGCAGGCCCCGGGGGATCAGACCGAACACCACCACCCAGCGATCCACCCCGGCGGCCTGATCCCGGGCGCTGATGCCAAGCCCGCAGATCAGCTTGCAGCCGATCGCCAGCAGCAACAACACCAGAGCCAGCCACCAGGCCGAAGGCTGCAGCAGGGTGGCCGCCTGGATGCGCATCCCCACCCCGATGAAATAGAGGGGCAGAAACACCTCCGAGAGCAGGGCCAGATGGCCGCGCAGCTCTCGGGCCTCAGCGCTGCCTTCCCCCATCGGCGCCAGCCGATTGAGCAGCACGCCGCCCCAGAGCGCCCCCAGCAGGCTGGTCACGCCGGTGACCTCACCGATCCAGCTGCAACCGATCAACACCACCACCACGCCCAAGGGCCCCGGCTGCCAGGCCCCCTGGCGCTGGATCCACCAGCTCGACACCGGCACACTCAGCAGGGCCAGGGCCGGGCCGAGCAGCACCAGCCAACCCGACCCAACCGAACCACCGCCCGCCCCTTGGCGGCTGCCGGCGATCAGCATCGCTGTGGTGAGCAGGGCGATGGCGGGCAGGTCGTCGAGCACCGACACCCCCACCAGCAACCGACCAGAAGGGGTTTTCAAAGCACCGAGCTGGCCCAGGGCCCGCAGGGTCACCCCAGTGCCGGTGGCGCTGAGCACAGCCACACACAGCAGGGTGGTGGCGGTCGAAAGGCCAAAGCCCTGTTGCAGCGGCCACCAGGCCAGCAGCGGCGTGAGGGCAGAGAGCAACACCGTGCGCAGCACCGCCGCCGGACGGGACCCCAGCAAGCCGCCCCGCACCTCCAGACCCACCTGGAAAAATAGGGTAAGCACTCCCAGCTCCATCAAGCCGGACAGGGAGCGGATCTGCTCAAAGGGCAGCAGGGTGTTGCCGAGCGCGAAGCCCACCCCCAGTTCGAGCACGATCGCCGGCACCGCCCAGCGGGCCAGCCGGGTGGCCGTCAACCGGGCCAGCAGAGCCCCCACCAACAACAGCAGCAGGGTGGTGAGCAGGGAGGATCCCAAGCGGGAACTGGCGAAGGTCGATCAGCCCGGCAGGATCACGCGATCAATCACGTGCACAATGCCGTTGTCGCAGGCGATATCTGCGGTCACCACTGTGGCGTTTTTCACCTCGAACGGCTCGCTGCGACGGATCGGAATCGGAGCCCCCTCCAGGCTCGCCCACTCCGACTGACCCACCAGCTCGCTGCGGCCATGGGCGCCAGCCAGCACGTGGTACTTAAGGATCCGCGCCAGCTGAGGTGGGTTATCCACCAGGGTCTGCACCGTGCCGGGGGGCAGGGCGGCAAAGGCGTCATCCACCGGCGCAAACACCGTGAAGGGCCCAGGCCCCTCGAGGGCAGCACGCAGGCCAGCCGCATCGACCGCGGCCAGCAAGGTGTTGAACACCCCAGCGCCTGCGGCAGTTTCAAGAATCGTGGCCATGGCAGCTCTCCTAGCGGTAGTCCTGGGTCTGGATGTCGGGCAGGCGGGCCTCCGGACGCAGGAAGCGATCCATCTGGGCCTCGAAGAAACGGCGGTTGGCCGCCAGATGCTCCGGATCCGTGTCGTCGAGGGGATAGAGCAGGGCAGAGCGCAACGCCTGGATCACCGCCGAGGTCACGTTGTACATCGAGCGCTGGAAGGTGATGCCCAACTGGATCAGTTGATCTTCCTCTCCGCGGCGATGCTGCTTGTAGAGCTCCTGCAGGTAGGGGGGCAGGAAATGCAGCATGTCCTGCATCAGCAGGGTGGGCGGAATCCCCGCGGAGCCCACCGGAAACACGTCGGCATAGAGGATGCCGTAATGGAAATCGGCCTGCTCAGCCGGCACCTGGCCAGCCTGGGCGTTGTAGCTCTTGGTGCCGCGGAATGGTGAAGTGCGGTAAAACACCGCCTCCACATAGGGCAAGGCCGCCTCATAGAGCCAGGTGAATCCCTCGCCCTTGGGAATGATCTCGAAGCATTCACCCCGGATGAACACGTGGTGGTAGATCGGCCGGCCCGCCACAGCAATAATGCCGTTGACGAGGAAATCCATCGCATCGGGAACCCCCTTGAAGCCACCCTCGTCGTAGATGTCGCTCATCTCGAAGAACACCGGCGCCATCACCTCCCAGAACAGGCCCAGGTTGGCGGTATAGGACAGCTGCTTCACCTGCTCCAGGAACATCTCCGGGAACAGCTTGTAGAGGCCGAGCATCAGCGGATTGCCGCGGAAGTAGGCCTTGATGGCGCGGTCAGCGTTGGCCTTGTAGGCGTCGCTCGCGAGGTAGTCGTTGAAGCGGCCGCCCATGCCCTGGTGCCAGAGCATGGCCTGCATGCAGGCCTCAGCGAACTCCATGTTCACCCGGTCGTGCCAGAGGTGATGGAGCAGCTTGGGCATGGGGCGGGTTTCGCCCCGCTCCATGAACTCCAGCAGCTCCGGGTGGGCCTTCTCCGTGCCGCGCCAGATGCGCAGCTGGGATTGGTCACCGGCGTAGCTGTTGGGCCGGTCCAGATACTCCTGGGAGATGAAGTATTTGAACGCCGGCAGCGGATTGAGGAACACCTGCTCGGCGATGTAGAGCAGGTCGCGCCAATAGAAGTCCATCGGCACGGCGTAGGCCTTGTAGATGCCGATGATCTGCTCGAGATTTTCCGGGGTGTCGGGCAGCATCGAGCCCCCCGCCTCGAGCCGATGGATCACCTCGGCGTAGCGGTGGGTGGAGGGGGGGATCAGGGGCGTTTTGATGCCAGCAGAAGGGGTTGTGGTGGTCATGCGGGCAGTGACAACGACGACGACGAGGAAGGAGCCAGAGCCAGCTGCTGAACCACCGGATCGCTGTGACGCAGGGCGATGGCGGCCGTGCTGGCCTCGCTCCAGGCAGTGAGCCCAACAGGCCAGATGCCGGCGAGCACCACCAGGGTGGTGAGCACCACGGCCGGCAGCCGTTCGGCCAGTCGGGTGCTCTGCCAGTCGGCACGGTTGTTATCGAGCCGGCCGAAGCCCACCCGGTTGAACAGCCGCACCGCGTAGACCGCGGTGAAGCCCGAGGCCACCAGGCAGATCAGAGTGGCCCGGGGGAACACGGTCCAGCTGCCCTCGAAAATCAGCAGTTCTGCCGGGAAGCCCGCCAGGCCGGGAATGCCGGCGGCGGCCATCAGGGCGAGCAGCATCAGTCCCATGGTGAAGGGCAGGCCCCGGATCGGGTTCATCAGGCCCGAGAGCTCGGCGATCACGGTGGTGCCGGTCTTGCGCTGGATCAGCCCCACGCAGTCAAAGAGCAGTGCCACGATCAGGCCGTGGGCCAGCACCTGGGCCATCGCTCCCTGCAGGCTCATCGGCGTGGCGGCCGCCAGGGCCAGCACCAGCAGGCCCATGTGGCCCAGGGAGCTGTAGGCCATCAGGCGGCGGATGTCGGTGGCGGCAACGGCATTGAGGGCGCCATACACCGCGCTCACGGCACCGGCTGCGGCGATCCAGGGCGAAAAGGCACTCCAGGCGTCGGGCAGCAGGCCCACACCAAACCGCAGCAGGCCGTAGGCCCCAAGCTTCGACACCACACCCCCCAGCAGCATCACCACCGGCGGGGGTGCTTCTGCGTAGCTGATCGGCTGCCAGCCATGCAGGGGTACAACCGGCAGCTTGATGCCGAAACCAAGCACCAGCAGGGCCAGCACCCACCGCTGGGCCGAGGCCGGCAGGGGCGTGGCGGCAAGGGCCTCGAAGCTGAAGCTCACGGCCGTATCAGCGCCGGCAGCGCCCTGGCCGAACCAGCCGAAGGCCAGCACCCCGCCCAGCAGGCTGAGGCCCGACACCGCCCCATACAGCAGGAAGCGCACGGCGGCACCGGCGCGGCGCTCGCCGCCCCAGATCGCCACCAGCAGGGTGGTGGGGATCAGCACCAGCTCGAAGGCCAGCACAAACAACAGGGCGTTGCGGGCCAGGAAAGCCCCCACAACCCCGAGGTTGGTGGCCAGCATCAGGGCGTAATAAAGACGAGGACGACCCTGGTCTACGGGGGAGGCCAGCATCGCCATGGCGGTGATCAGAGCCGTGAGCAGCACCAGCGGCAGCGACAGCCCATCGAGGCCCAGATCCAGGCCCAAGCCCAGCCGGGGCAGCCATTCGAGGGTCAGGGGAGGGGGCGGCTGGCGCCAGGCCAGCAGACCCACCACCAACTGGGCCAGGGCGGCGCCGGCGGACAGTCCGCGCACCAGAACAGGGCGCCCAGGCGGCAGCAGGGGCAGCAGCAGGCCCACCAGCAGAGGCAGCAGGAGCAACAGCAGCAGGGTCATGGCGGCGGCCTCAGGGCAGAGCGGTGGAGATGGGCGGCAGATCAGCAGCAATCAACCAGGCCGCCATCAGCAGCACCCCGAGCACCAGGGTGAGGGCGTAGGCCTGGGAGCGACCGGAGGTCGTGAGGCTGAGGCGCCGGGCCCCCTCCAGGGCCACGGCACCTGTGCCGCCGCTGAAGCCATCCACCAGGCGGCTATCGCTCCAGGCACCGAAGCGGGCCAGGGCCAGCACCAGGGCCACCACGGTGCGGTGGTAGAAGCGCTCGGTCTGCATGTCGTGGGCGAGCCAGTCCTGTAGCCCGCCGAGGAAGGCCGGCAGCTGGGCCAGGCCGTGAGGGCGCAGGTAAAAGGCAGCCGAGAGGCTTCCGCCCACCAGGGTGGAGGCGATCAGGGGCCAGGCCAGAGGCCCCCAACCTGCGAGGGGGGTGAGGGAATAGACCCCATTGGCCACCAGGAGCATGGGGAGATGCAGCACCATGCCCACCAGCACCATGGTGGGCAACACCATCAACCAGAGCACCTCGGGAGAACGGGTGGTGAATGGGGTGGGTCGACCTCCCCAGATCTGGCCGAACACCCGGATCAGGCCGGCGCTGATCAGGGCGTTGGTGAGCAGCACCACGCCACCCAGGAGCAAGGGATGGCCGCTCGCCGCCGTGAGGGCGAGCAGTTCGCGCAGGGCGGCGAAGCTGGCAAACGGCGGCAAGCCCATCAGGCCGGCGGCGCCGGCGAGGAAGGCGATGCCGATCAGGGGCCGCTTGCTCCACAGCCCGCCCAACTGGGTGAGGTCCTGGGTCACATTGCTGATCACGATCGTGCCGATCGCCATCAGCAGCAGGGCCATTGGCAGCGGATACACCAGCAGCAGGTGGTCGGCCACAGCGGTACCGCCCAGGCCAACGGCCACGAAGAGCAGCCCCAGCCAGCTGCTCACCAGAAAGGAGAGGGCCCGCTTCACATCCACCTGGGCCAGGGCGATCAGCGAGGCCACCACGGCGGTGGAGCCGCCCACCACCACCAATACCGCCTGAACGAAGGGACTGAGCTCCAGCAGGGGCTCTAACCGCAGCAGCACCCAGGCGCCGGCCACGACCACCACCGAATTGCGCAGCACGGTGGAAGGCAGGGGGCTCTCCATCGCCTCATCGAGCCAGAGGTGCAGGGGAATCTGGGCGCACTTGCCCATGGGGCCAGCAATCAGAGCCAGCAGGATCAGCTGAAAGCCGGGCGGCAAGGGGGTGCCGTTGTTGGTGAGATCGGCGGCCCAGCCCTGCAGACCATGGAAATTCCAGGTGCCAGTCATCGGCAACAGGGCGATCACCCCTGCCAGCAGGATCAGGTCGCCAATCCGCTTCGTGAGAAAGGCATCGCGGGCCCCCTTCACCACCAGGGGCTGGTTGTACCAGGTGCCTACGATCAAGTAGGTGCCCAGGGTGAGGAGCTCGAGGATCACGTAGCTGAAGAACACCGAATCGGTGAGCACCAGGGCGCAGAGGCCCGCCTCGAAGAAGCTGAGCGAGCCGAAGAAGCGGGGCCAGCCCCAGTCCATTTCCAGGTAGCCGATGGCATAGATCTGCACCAGCAGGTGCAAGCCCGTAATCACCGCCATGGCGATCAGGGCCGGCTCGGTCACCAGACCGTCAAAACCCACCCGCAGGCCGGCGGTGTCGAGCCAGGTCCAGCCGAAGCTGAGCGGCCGGTAGAGGGCCTCGGCTCCGGCGCGGGCGTTGGTGTGCAGGGCCGTGAGCGCCACCAGGCTGTGACCGAAAGCCACAGCCACCATCAGCAGATTGAGGTAGCCGCAGGGCCGCGGGCCGGTACGGGAGATCAATCCCGGCGACCAGGCCAGGGACGCCACGGCGGCCAGCAGCGGATACGCGGGAATCAGCCAGGCCGCCTGGAGCAGAAAGACGGTCATCGCGTCAACCAATCACGGGAGATCACAACAAAAATTCAATGGGAACAGGCGAATCCGATTGGGTTGGAGCGAACCTTAGGGTCCGTGAAACAGGGTTGGGGCTTGCATCAAGAAGCAATGGTCTATGGGACTGAACAGCAGCGTTGATCAATCCCCGCAGGGACAAGGACCCAACTTTGATCCGGCCATACTGACTTCTTCACTGCCGCCCCCAGATGGCCTGCCCCAAGTGCGGCTGCCGCCTGCTCACCAAGGTGGGGCGCTCCAAAACGATGCTGATCTGCGCCGACTGCGGCCATCCGCAGGACCCCTCCCTTCAGATGGGCGGCTTTCAGTGGAGTCAACTGACCACCGTGTCCCTGTTGCTGGGGATTGCGGCAGTGGCCACGGCGCTCTCCTTTCTCTCCGATGCGGTCACCCGAGAGCTCTCCCCCCTGAGCCAACCAGCCGGTTCGGAGCGCCGGGAGTAGCCGTCACTCCGCCCAGTGGCGCTGCCACACCAGGCGGACCATCCCGATCACCACCCCAACCGCCAGGGCCAGTACCAGACCCCGTTCGATCCCGTGGGCCCAGGGGGCGAGCCAACCCTGCACCCGCTCATAGCCCTGGCCCAGGCCCTTCCCGGCGAGGGTGAGCAGCAGGGTCCAGACCAGACTGCCGGCGGTGGTCCAGACCAGGAAAGGGCCCTGGGGCATCCGCTCGATCCCGGCCGGCACGGACACCAGGGTGCGCACCCCGGGGACCAGGCGGCCCCAGAACACCAGCGCCGAACCGTGGCGCTGGAACCAGTGGCGGCTCCTGGCCAGCTGGTCGGCCCGGATCCCCAGCCAGCGTCCCTCCCCCTCCACCCACAGGGCCAGCCTGGGCTCGGGGACCAGTCGGCCGATCCCATACCAAAACCAGGCGCCCAGAACGGTGCCCAGCAGCCCGGCCAGCACGGTGGGCAACAGGTCGAGACGGCCCTGCCCCACCAGATAGCCGGCGAAGGGCATCACCACTTCGGAAGGAATCGGGGGAATGAGGTTTTCCAGCAGCATCACCAGGCCCACCGCCAGATACCCCAGCCCTGGGCTGGCCTCCACCGCCTGCCCCATCAGCTCGGGCAGGCCCTCGATCCACGCCTGGTTGAACACAAAGGGCCCCAAGGCTGAGGTTCGGGGAAATCCCCGGAGGGAGAGGGTGCTTAGGCTAGAAGGGCTGAGATTTCTCACCAACCCACCGCCACCCGATCCGCGTGCTTCCCGGCCTCACCCGCAGCCCTTGGAGCAACCTCCAGAAGTGGCGGCACCAGCTCACCGTGCCGCAGTTCACCGTGGTCACGGGTGCCCTGGTGATCGCCGTCGGCACCGTCATCCTGGCCAGCCCGCTCTGCTCCACCGACGACGTCGGCCTGTGGGAAGCCCTGTTCACCGTGACCTCAGCGATCACGGTGACGGGTCTATCGATCATCGACATCAGCCGCGATCTCACCGCGTTCGGCCAGGTGGCCCTGGCGGGCTTGATCATCACCGGCGGGCTGGGCCTGATGGCCATCACCACCTTTCTGCAGGGTTTCGTGCAGGGGAACAGCGGCCTGCGCCACCGGCTCGACAAAGGCCGCGCGCTGGATGAATTCGGCGTAGGCGGCATCGGCCCCACCTTCAACAGCATCCTGATCACCGGGTTCTGTGTGATGGGCCTCGGCACCGTGGTGCTCTACGCGTTCGGTTTCACCGACATCCCCAATCCGCTCGAGCGCCTCTGGGCCTCGCTGTTTCACTGCATCAGCGCTTACAACAACGCCGGCTTCGGCCTCTGGGGCGACAACCTGGTGCGCTACCGCGATAACCCCGTGGTGAACGGGGTGATCGCCACCATGATTGTGGTGGGCGGTATCGGCTGGCGGGTGATCAACGACCTGTGGACCAACCGGACCCGTCTGCAATCGCTGCGCCGCCTCAGCCTGCATACCAGGCTGGTGCTGCGCAGCACCGTGCTGCTGATCGGCTTTGGGGCTCTGGGCCTGCTGTTCACCGAGCACTTCGCCGTCGGCGGCGTCATGGAAAACCTCCACTGGTGGCAGAGGATCCAGGTGACGCTCTTCCAGTCGATCACGGCACGCACGGCCGGCTTCAACACCGTTCCCCTCTCGATCCAGACCTTCTCCGACGCCGGGTTGCTGCTGTTGATCGTGCTGATGTTCATCGGTGCCAGCCCCGGTGGCACCGGCGGCGGCATCAAAACCACCACCTTCGCCACCCTGATGGGAGCCACCCGCTCCACCCTCCAGGGCCGGGAAGAAGTGGTGATCCACCGGCGCCAGATCCCCGACACCGTGGTGCTGCGCGCGGTGGGTGTAACCCTGGCTTCAGCCATCTTCGTGATCCTGATGGCGCTGCTGCTGGGCATCGGTCCCACCACCTCTGGGGAGCCGACCCGCACCAGCTTCAACTTTCTCGAGAAGCTGTTCACCTGCATGTCTGCCTTCGGCACCGTGGGGCTCGATCTCGGCATCACCGCCCAGCTCAATCGCTGGGGCCAGCTGGTGCTGATGGTGGGCATGTTCGTAGGCAGACTGGGCATCCTGCTGCTGCTCTCAGCCATCTACGGCAGCCGGCCCCAACCCCGGGTGGGCTATCCCCGCGAAGAGCTCTACATCTGAATTCCACCCATCCCAATCGCACGCGTGATCCCATGACCAACTGGTGGCACTGGAACCCTTCCGAAGGCGCCATCAGAGGCGGCTTCGCCGTGATCGGCGTGGGGCGCTTCGGCTCGGCCGTGTGCAGCGAATTGAGCAAGGCCGGGGCCGAGGTGCTGGCGATCGATGCCAGCCAGCGGGCCATCGATGAGCTGCGCCAGATCGACCCCGCCATCGAAGCGCGGGTGGTGGATTGCACCGACGAGGAGGCTCTCCGGGCTGCCGGCGTGCTCGACATGACAACCGTGGTTGTGGCCATGAGTGAACCGATCGAGGCCAGCGTGACCGCCACCCTGATCGTTAAGGACGGCGCCGGCAGCCAGGTCAAACAGGTGATCGCCCGGGCCACCAGCGATCTGCACATGAAGATGTTGCAGCGGGTCGGGGCCGATCGGGTGGTGTTCCCCTCGAAGATGCAGGGTCACCGGCTGGGGATGGAGCTGGTGCGGCCCAACCTTCTGGAGCGCCTGCGCCTCGACGACCGCAACAGCATTGAAGAAATCCGGGTGCCCCAGGCCTTCATCGGCCAGTCGCTGCGGGAGATCAACCTGCGCAAGAACTACAACGTCAGCGTGCTGGCCGCCGGACCCGACAACCGGCTCACCGTGAATCCCCCCGCCTCCCACGTGCTCGAGGCCGGTGAGCTGCTGGTGGTGATGGGCGCCAGCGACGCTCTGGCGGAGCTGCCCGGCTCCTGACGGGTCACTGTGAACAAAACGGGGAGGAGCAAACCCATAGGTTCAGGCTTCCACCCACCGATCAAGTCATGAGCTGTCCGCACTGCGGCTGCCGCATGCTGAGCAGGCATCCCTCCAGACAGCCATCGCTGATCTGCAGCGACTGTTGCCACCCGATGACGGACCACCTGAAAACGTCCAGGCCTCAGCGCAGCTGGGGAGACCTGGCAGCTGTGACCCTCGTGGTGGGGATCGGTTTCAGCGCCATGGGTTTGACCACGATGAAAACCGCCCTGGTGGGCAGCCCGGAGGGGCTACTGGCACCAGCTCACCGCCAGGCGTCAGCGGAGTGATCTCCATCCCGTGATCACTCCGCCCTGTTGCGTGCCCGCAACAACCGCAGGCCCAACCAACAGACACCCGCGAGGAAGGCCAGCCCCAAAACCACCTTCAGCACCTGACTGAACGGCTTGAGGCTCTCGGCCACACTGGCGTAACCACTGCCGAGGGCCTGGCCGGCGAGGGTTAACAGCAGAATCCACAGCAAGCTCCCAGCCGTGGTCCAGGCTAAGAAGAGGGGCTGGGGCATCATCTCAATGCCGGCAGGCAGGGAAACGAAGGTGCGAATCCCTGGAATGACCCGCCCCCAGAACACCACGGCCACGCCGTGGCGGTTAAACCAGCGGCGGCTGCGGGCCAGATCCTCAGGCCGAAGTCCGAGCCAGCGACCATGACGACGCAGCCAGTGTTCCAGGCGCTGCTCATTGATCAATCGGCCAATTCCATACCAGAACCAGGCCCCAAGCACCGTGCCCAGCAAACCAGCGAGCACGGTGGGTAGCAGCTGAAGCTTGCCCTGCTGAATCAGGAAACCGGCCAGCGGCATCACCACCTCCGAGGGAATCGGTGGCACCACGTTTTCCAGCAGCATCACCAGAACAATGGCGCCATATCCCACCAGCGGATTGGCCTCCACCGCTGACAGCAGCAACGCTGGGATCTGATCCAACAGGGAAGACATTGTCTGTTCAGCCCACGGAGGTTGGTACGTTGGCGGTCGCGCGGCGACGCCACTGCCGCAGAAGCTTTTCAGCTTCGAGATACACAAAGAACACCAGACTCACCCCAACACAAATCAGCAGATCAGCGCCCTGAAGCGGCACCGTGCCGAAGAAGCGGGCCAGCCAAGGAACATAGAGGAGCAGCAACTGCAGACCACTGGTGAGCAACACCGCCCAGAGCAACCAGGGATTGCTGAAGGGATTCACCTGGATCAGTGGCCTGTCACTGCGGGCCGAGAGGGCATGGCCCATCTGGGCGAGGCAGAGGGTGGTGAACACCATGGTTTTCCAGGGGCCGGAGGCACCTTCGTAGCGATAGCTCCATAGCATCAGAGCAATCACGATCAGGGCGAAGACCACACCCACCCGCAGGATGTAGCGGCCGATGCCACGGGCAAAGATCGACTCTCCTGGACGGGCGGGGTCCCGATCCATGAGTCCCTCCTCCGCCGGCTCAAGCGCCAGGGCCAACGCCGGCACACCGTCAGTCACCAGATTCATCCAGAGAATCTGGAGCGGAGTCAACGGCACTCCGAACACACCCACCAAGGGGGCAGCGGCAATGGTGATCAGTTCACCAACGTTGCTGCCGAGAATGTATTTGACGAAGCGCCGGATGTTGGCATACACCAGCCGGCCCTCCTCAACAGCGCTGACAATCGTGGCGAAATTGTCGTCCAGCAGCACCATATCGGCAGCCTCCTTGCTCACCTCGGTGCCGGTGATGCCCATCGCCACGCCGATATGGGACTGCTTGAGGGCCGGGGCGTCGTTGACGCCGTCGCCGGTCATGGCCACCACCTGGCCATTGGCCTGCAGGGCTTTGACGATGCGCAGTTTCTGCTCGGGCGGCACGCGGGCGTACACACTGCAGCGGGCCACAACCTGCCTGAGTTCCTCGTCGTTGCAGGCCTCCAGCTCCCGGCCGAGGGTCACCTCTCCATCGAGACTGGTAAGGCCAATCTCAACGCCAATGGCCCGGGCGGTGAGGGGGTGATCCCCGGTGATCATCACCGGACGGATACCCGCTCTTCGGCAGGTGGCCACAGCCTGGGCCACCTCCGGCCTGGCGGGATCCAGCTGAGCCATCAGGCCCAGCAACACCTGATTATCGAGGGACTGCTCGGGGCTGGGGTGATGGGGCCCGCAGGCAAAGGCGAGAACACGCAGCCCGGAAGCAGCCAGATCACGGGCCTGCTGGAGCCACCACTGCCGCTGGTCGGTGCTGAGGGGCACCACACCGGCGCCATCCACCCAGCGGCTGCACCCCGCCAAGATCACTTCAGGTGCTCCTTTGCTGATCAGCAGCTGGTGGGAGCCGTCGGCCGCGGCACCCAGGGGGGCCTGCAGGGAGCCGTCAGGATCAGCAACCCACACAGCCATCAGCTGCCGCTCTGAACTGAAGGGAATCTCAGCCCGACGGGGGTACTGCTGACGCAGCGCAAAGTCGTCAAAACCAGCCTTACCGGCCACGACCGCCAATGCGCCTTCGGTGGGATCTCCCAGCACCTCCCAGACCCCGCTGCCGTCCTGACGCAGTTCGGCGTCACTGCAGAGGACGCTGGCCTGGACCAGCAGGGCCTGAAGCCCATCCACTGCACCGGCGGAAGCCCCGGCTGGGCCAGTCAACGCCGTGGCGCTGAAGCTGCCGACAGGGTCGTAGCCCAGCCCGCTCACCGCCACCGCCTGGGTGCCGATGCGCAATTCCTGCACCACCTGCCGGTTCTGGGTGAGGGTGCCGGTTTTGTCGGAGCAGATCACGGTGACCGAACCCAGGGCCTCCACCGCCGGCAGGCGGCGGATCAGAGCAGCCCGGCGCACCATCCGCTGGGTGCCGATGGCAAGGGTCACGGTGATCACAGCGGGCAGGCCCTCGGGCACGATCGCCACCGCCATCGACAGCGACACCTCCAGCAGGTTGAGGGGGTCCTGCCCGAGCAGCAGCCCAAGCCCCACCACCAGGGCCACCAGGGCCAGCGAACTGCCTACCAGCACCTTGGCCAGGCCATCGAGCCGCTCCTGGAGCGGCGTGCTTTCACCACCGGCCGTGTTGATCAGCTGGGCGATCTGCCCCAGCTCCGTGGCCATGCCGGTGGAGGTCACCACGGCCACGCCGCGGCCGCGAACCACCTCGGTGCCCTGGAAAATGCAGTTGAGGCGCTCCAGCACAGGCGTGGCTGGCTCCAACACCAGATCGGCCTGCTTGAAGACAGCCTCCGCCTCACCGGTGAGCGCCGCCTCCCGCGCACCCAGATCGACGGCTTCGAGCAGCCGGGCGTCCGCCGGCACCTTGTCGCCGGCTTCCAGCCGGATCAGATCGCCGGGCACCAGCTCCTCACTGGACAGTCGCTGCCACTGACCGTCACGGCGCACCTGCACCATCGGCTGGGCCATATCACGCAGGGCCAGCAAGGCCTGCTGGGCCCGGCTCTCCTGGAGGTATCCCAGCAAACCGTTCAGCCCGACGATCAGCACGATGGCGATCGCATCCTTGGGAAACTTCTGCTCCACATAGGCCACCCCTGCGGAGACGGCCGCCACGGCGAGCAGCATGATCAGCAT
>JBILUH010000022.1:0-34051 GCA_044371095.1 Cyanobium sp. | reverse complement strand
CGGAGTTTCTGCCGAAAAGTAGCGAGATGTGGCCGAATGAAACTTGATCCGCCCTGAAACTGTTCACTGCAAACGAATTGAGATCCAAGCGCCTCTATCCGGGCTTGTTGCTCAGAGCTTCCCTAGCCCAGAAGCCTCGCTTTGACTGGTGCGTAACCGTCAAAATAATGAAGACTTGCACTGGGTGCGAGACACCCATCTGCATGAAGACGCCCACCGCTACAGGGCAACGGCGCTGGTGCAATAGCCTCACGGCGGACAACAGCGTTGCCGATGCTGAGGTTGGCCGGTTTTCAGTCGATCCGGGCCGGGATGCGGGCAAAGAGGCAAGACATCACAGTGCTGCTGGCGATGGCGCAGAGACAACAAGCTCCCAATCCAAATTGACACTTTAAATCAGTCCTGCCTTCCAGCCGGGTAGCTGCTTCCAGTCTCTGCGGCGCCATGGGCCGGCCAGATCTCTACGGCCTGCGCCGGGGGAATCAGCAACCAGCCAAGTTGGGCGCCATTGGCTTGATAGGTCGCCAGCTAGGCCCGCAGAACGCTCAGGCCACGGGGCCCTTGATCAGTGGAGCTGCCGGCGCTCCAGGGAGGTCCCCGCGGTCACCATTGCGGGCGTCCGTGTCACCGCCGGTCGGCGTCAGGTGGATGATCTGGCCTATGGCATCGAGTTCGAGCAACACGTGGGGGTTGGCCAGACACACGGCAGCGAACTGCTCTGGCATGAGCCGCAGAACCTCCAGTGCATCCAGGGGTGGCGCCAGGAGAGCCGCTGGCACGACCCCGATTCGACGCCGTACTTTCATGCCGGTGCTGTCGTCTGAACCTGCGGGCCGCCCCACCTACCCTCACACCCATGGGCGGCAGCGCATCCTTCTCCCAGCTGGAATCCTCTGGCGATCGGGCGGCCTGGCAGCGCCCCCTGGCGATGGCCCTTGCTGGCCAGTCCGCCAGTGCCCGGCGGCAGCTGCGCGGTCTGGCGCCCCAGCTGCTGGATCTGGCCAGCAACGACTACCTCGGCCTGAGCCGGCACCCAGCGGTGGTAGCCGCCGCCCAGGCCACCGCAGCCCGTGAGGGGGTGGGAGCCGGTGCCTCACGCCTGGTGTGCGGCAGCCGGGCGGTGCATGCCGCGCTGGAGACGGCCCTGGCCACCTGGCTGGGGCGGGAGCGGGTGCTGCTGTTCCCCAGCGGCTTCCAGGCCAACCTGGCCGCTGTGGGGGCCCTGGCCGATCGCCACAGCCTGGTGCTGGCCGATCGGCTTATTCACCATTCCCTGCTGACTGGGGTGCGCGCCAGCGGCGCCCGGCTGCAGCGCTTTGCCCACAACGACCTGGCCGATCTGGATCGGCGGCTCCAGACGGCCCGACAGGAACGACCCGAGCAGCGGTTGCTGGTGCTGGCCGAGAGCCTCTATTCCATGGAGGGCACCAGCCCGGATGTGGGGGCTCTGACGGCCCTCTGCGCAGGTCACGGCGCCGCGCTGCTGCTCGATGAGGCCCATGCCCTCGGGGTGCTGGGGCCCGGCGGCCGCGGCCTGGGCCACGGCCTCAACGGGGAGGGGGGGAAAGGCGGGATCGCCCTGATCAGCGGCACCTTCGGCAAGGCCTTCGGCAGCGGCGGGGCGTTTCTGGCCGGCGACAACCTGGTGATGGAGTGGCTGCTGCAGTTCAGCGGCCCCTTCCGCTACACCACGGCCCTGGCTCCCCCCCTGGCCGCCGGCGCCCTGGCTGCCCTGCACCAGATCCAGGCCGAGTCCCGCGGCCCGGCGCTGCTGCAGCGGGCCGCGCGCTGGCGCACCGCCCTGGAGGCCGTCGGCTGGTCACGGCCCCCCGGGCTTGGACCGATCCTGCCGCTGCTGGTGGGCGACGACCAGCAGGCCCTGGATCTGCAGCAACGGCTGGAAGCCGCCGGGCTGCTGAGCGTGGCGATCCGCCCACCCACCGTGCCGGAGGGCACGGCGCGCCTGCGGTTGGTGCTGCGCCACGACCTGCCAGCCGGCACATTGGGGCAGTTGCTGGCAGCCCTGGGAGACCCACCATGCAGGTGATTGCCATGCACGGCTGGGCCGGCGACGCCCAGGGCTGGGAACCGTTCCTGGCCGCCTGGCAGCGGCGTGGCTGGTGCTGGCAGTGCGGCGACCGGGGCTACGGACCCCACCCGCAACAAAGCGCGGCCTGGCCCGCAGGCCAGGGGCCGCGGGTGGTGATCGCCCACTCGCTCGGCCCCCACCTCGTGCCGACCGCCGTTCTGGAGCAGGCCGATGCGGTGGTGCTGCTGGCCAGTTTCGGCCGCTTCATACCGGAGGGCCCCAGCGACCGCCGGCTGCGCGCCGCCATGGCGGCCATGGCCGAGCAGCTGGCCTCCGCCCAGGCCGGCGCCATGCTGCAGACCTTCCTGGAACGGGCCGCAGCCCCTCAAGCCGCCAGCCTGCTGCCGCCCGGCATCAGCGCGGCCCCCCTGGACGAGTCCGGCCGGCAACGGCTGGCCCAGGACCTGGCTCTGCTGGCCGCTACCGCCGGCCTGCCGCCCGGCTTTCCGCCCCACGCCCGGGTGCTGATCGTGGAGGGAGGCGCCGATCAGATCGTGGTTCCCGAGGCGCGAGCGCTGCTGCGCGACGCCCTGCCCGCCGCCGACTGCCTCACGCTGGCCGGGGTGGGGCACTGCCTGCTGAGCCCGGCGCTGGTGCCGCTGGTGTGCAGCTGGATCGAGGCCCTGGCATGAGCCCAGCTGCCGCCCCCAGCCCAGCCTTCAGCCACCAGGTGAGCGCCCGCTTCGCACGCCAGGCGCACCACTACGGCCAGCAGGCCCGCCTGCAGCAGGCGGTGGCCTGGCGCCTGGCCCACCTCTGCCGGGCGCTGCCCCTGCCCGACGGTCCGCGCGCCGACCTGGGTGCCGGCAGTGGGCTGGTGGGGCAGGCCCTGCGCCACCAGGGCGACCACCAGCCCCTGCTGCAGCTGGATCTCTGCCCAGCGCTGCTGGCCCACAACCCCCTGGCGACCCCAGGCAGCCAACTGGTGTGGGACCTCAACCGGCCCCTGCCCGAGCAGCTGCAGCAGGCCGCCCTGCTCACCTCCAGCTTTGCCCTGCAGTGGCTCGACGCTCCCGCCACCCAACTGCGGCAGTGGTGCGGCCAGCTGCAGCCGGGCGGCTGGCTGGCGGTGACCGTGCCCACCAGCGGCAGCTTCCCCCAGTGGCACCGCGCCGCCGCCGCCGCCGGCGTGCCCTGCACCGCCCTGCCCCTGCTCAATGCCGACGCGCTGCTCGCCGCCGCCGCCCAAGGGGGGCTGCACCTCCGCCACTGCCGCCGCCTGCAGTTCAGCCGCAGCTACGGCAGCGGTCTGGGCTTCCTGCAACAGCTGAAAACCCTGGGGGCCAGCGCCAGCCGCACCCGCCGCCTGACGCCAGACCAGCTGCGCCGGCTCCTCCACTGCTGGCCCAGCGACGGTCGCGTCAGCTGGGAGGTGCTGCTGCTGCTGGGCCAGCGACCCAGCCCAGCCCCCAACCAAACTCCCACCCCATGACCCACCCGACCCCCCAGCTGGTGATCTGCGGCACCGACACCGACGTGGGCAAAACGGTGGTGAGTGCCCTGGTGGTGCAGGGCCTGGGAGCCCAGTACTGGAAGCCGGTGCAGAGCGGCCTCGAGGGGGGCGGCGACAGTGGTCGGCTGCAGACCCTGTTGCAGCTGCCGGCGGCACGCCTGCTGCCGGAGGCCTACCGGCTGCAAACGCCGGTGTCGCCCCATTGGGCTGCGGAGCTGGAGGGAACCAGGATCGACCCGGCCCGGCTGGCCCTGCCGGCGGTCGATGGGCCGTTGGTGGTGGAGACCGCCGGTGGTCTGCTGGTGCCCCTGCGCCGCGACTGGCTGCAGATCGAGCAGCTGGCCGTCTGGGGGCTGCCGGTGCTGCTGGTGGCCCGCAGCGGCCTGGGCACCCTCAACCACACCCTGCTGTCGGTGGAGGCCCTGCGCCGCCGCGGCATCCCCCTGCTGGGCCTCGTGCTCAACGGCCCACTCCACCCCGACAACCCCGGCACCCTGGCTGCCCTGGCCCAGACACCCGTGCTGGCCCAACTGCCGCCGCTGGAGCCCCTTTCCGCCGTGGAGCTGGACCGCCAATGGCAGATCCAACGCCTGGGCCATACTCTCAGCAAAGCCCTAGCTGCCTGCCGGTGAGCTCCCGAAACCGGCGAGCACACAACACCAACGGGCATGCGACCCGGATGAGCAAACAACGATGACCAAACAACACTGGCTGGTGAGTGGCGTGCTGGTTCTTCTGTGCGGCGGTGTGTTGGTGCTGTTCACCGATGTGGAGGATTCGCTGGTGCGCTGGGTCAATTGCGGACCTGTGTCCACGACCGGCGAGCGCCGCAGTGACCTCTGCCGCTGAACTCTGGGACTGAACTCTGGGACTGAACTCTGGGACTGAGCTCTGAGGCTGAGCTTCACCCTGGCCCCTGAACGGATCAGAGAAAGCGCCGGTCGGAGCGCGCGTGGAGCGGACAGCGGCCCGAGAGTTGGGTCACGTTCCGTTTGGCAACGGCCAGAGGCCAACCCCGTCTCAGCTGATCGTGCAGCATTTCAATCTGGGAGGGGTTCCAGCCATCGGATTCCAGCTGGGCCCGGATCACAGGCCACTGGCCCTCAGCAAACAACTCCCCCGGCCCCCTGGCGCGCCGCTGATCAGGCCGAGCTGAGCCCCGACGGGCTAGCTCTTCCGGAGACAGGAACCGGTTCGAAGGCTGGTCCATGACTCCTCCATCATGGCAACAGCCAGCCCAGTTGACCTCAGAACCAGCCAGGCCCTATGGACCGGCCAGGATCACCGCTTCGGCATCCGCCCGCGACAGGCCGTAGGGAAAGTGGCGGACCGACACCTCGCCATCCCTGTGCCAGCTGACCTTGAGCTCCTCCACCTCCAGCTCGATCAGGGCGCTCCATTCGGGGCGATGCAAGTCCCAGAGGCAGGGATTGGCCCGCTGGCGCCGGGCACCCAGCTCCTCCAACCAGAGCTCCAGGGCCGGGAGGGGATGGTGATACAGCGGGGTCTGGGGGCTGGGCAACTCGGTCATGGTGCCAACCCTGTCACGGTGCCGGCGGCGTTGGCAGTGGTGTTGTCACTTGCAGCCGACACCTGCGTCCACCAACTGGGCCACTGCACCAGCTCGGCGCCGCGCATCCAGGCCACACCCACCCCGAGCACCAGGCTGAGCAGCAGGGCAAACCCCAGCAGCAGCAGGGCCAACCACTCACCACCGGAGAGATCCCGACGCACCTGGGCCGGCCGAGGGACGGCAGCCGGTGGCGACGGGGAAGGCGGCACCGGCGCTGGGGTGGGATGGAGCTGGGCGTCGTAACGCTGACGCAACACGGGATCACTGAGCACCGCGTAGGCCTGTTGCAGACGCTGAAAGGCCGCGGCCGCTTCGCCTGCTGGCAGGGCGGTGGTGTCGGGGTGATACCGCTTGCTCAACCCGCGGAAGGCCTGGCGCAGCTGCTGATGCGAGGCCGTCTCCGGAACCTGAAGCAGCTCGTAGTGGCTGGGCCGGGAGCTGGGTGGTGAGCTGGAGGAGGAGCTGGCCAAGGAGACGGCATCGGCGATGGAAGCCGGACTGCGGGATCCTGCGGGGAGATCCGTTCTGCGGGATCCTAGAGATCACAAATCCACTGCCAGGCTGGATGGCACCCACCCTCACCGGCAACGCTCTCTGGCAGGAACTCGGCTGGCAGCCCAGCTCCTGCCAGGAGCACCTGCTGGCCGACCTGCAGGAGCAGCTGCGCCAGTGGAACCGCAAGCTCAACCTGACCAGGCTGGTGGAAGGCGACGACTTCTGGATCGCCCAGGTGTTCGACAGCCTCTGGCCCTTGGTGCCCCTGCTGCAGTCGGAGGCCGCCCTGGCGCCGCTGCGGCTGATCGATGTGGGCACCGGCGGCGGCTTCCCCGGGCTGGCGGTGGCCATCGCCTTTCCCCGGGCCCAGCTGACCCTCGTGGATTCGGTAGGACGCAAGGTGGAGGCGGTGCGGGCCATGGCCGACGCCCTGGGACTGGGCGAACGGGTGCAGCTGCGCTGCGAGCGGATTGAACGCACGGGGCGGCAGAAGGCCTGCCGCGGCCAGTTCGACTGGGCCCTGGCCCGGGCCGTCGCCAGTGCCCCTGTGGTGGCCGAATACCTGGTGCCGCTGCTGCACACCAACGGCAGGGCGCTGCTGTATCGCGGCCAGTGGTCGCAGACCGATCAGCGTGAGCTCGACACCGCCCTGACACCCCTGAGGGCCCGCACCGACCAGTGCCTGGCGCGGGAGCTCCCCCACGACCGCGGCATCCGCCACGCCCTGCTGGTGAAGCCCCTGGCCCCCTGCCCCCCCGCCTACCCCCGGGCGGTCGGTGTGCCCGCCAAACAACCCCTGGGGGCCCCAACCGCGACAGCAGCCGTCACGACCCCATCAGGCGGTTGACGGCCTGGCCGCCCAGGCGGTTGCGCAGCCCCCGCAGGATCCCGGGGATCTGATCGACCCAGGGGCTGGCTGCGAGGGCTTGCCGCAGCTCGGCCTCACTCACCGCATCGTCGAGCAGGTCGGCATTGCGGCCGGGAAACCAGTGGCCGCCCTGGCCCAACAACCCGTAGCGGGCCCGGGCAAAGCTCTCAAGATCCCAGGCCTCGAGCAGGTTGTGCAGCCAAAGCAACACCTGCACATTGATCTGCCCCGGCACCTCGGACCACTCCGGCAAGCCCTGCTCCCAGCTGGCCAGCCAGGCCGGATCGAGAGCGTCCCGGCGGGCCTGCTCCAGTCGCTCCAGCACCGGCGGCACCAGGACCGCAGCCCGGTCCAGCTGCGCCACCGCCTCGATGTGCAGGTCCAGATCCTCGGGCCGGGCCGCCCCCACGCTCAGGGTGTGCACCCCCGGCACCCCTGAAGAACCGGTTTCAGCCAGGCAGAACAGGTCGTTGAAGGTGATCGGATGCAACGGCGCGCACAGCGCGCTCAGGCGGGCGGAGGGGGTGTGGAGATGGCCGCCCTTGTCGGTGGGGCTGATCACAAACACCCCCATGTCGTGGGCCTGGGCCAACGCAATGGCGGGGCGATTGTCCTGGCGGATGAAATACCAGTGGAGATTCACATAGTCGAAGGCATCGCTGGCGATCGCCTCGCAGATCAAGGGCAGGGGAGCGTGGGTGGAGAAGCCCACATGGCCGATCCGGCCCTCGGCCTGCCAGCGCCGCAGCACCTGACGGCAGCCTCCAGGCCGCAGGCTCTGCTCCAGGTGCTCCGGTTCATTGAGGCCGTGGAGCGTCAACAGATCGACCCGCGGCACCCCCAGGCGCTCAAAGCTGGTGCGGAGCTCGGCCTCGAAGGCCTCCGGATCCGGATGAGGCGGCACCTTGGTCTGCAGGATGCGGAGGGGATCGGGCACCTGGTCGAGCAGCCAGCCCAGCTGCCGTTCCGAGGTGCCGTAGTGACGAGCCGTCTCGATGTGATGGAAGCCGGCCGGCACGGCCTTCTCCAGGATGGTTCGCAGATTGGCCTGACTGGCGTCGGTGATCTGATCGGGCGGCAGGTCGGTCCAGCTCTGCTGAAAGCGCATGCAGCCCAGAGAGAGCACCGGCATCGCCAGCTCGGTGCGGCCGAACCGCCGGGTGGGAAGCATCAGGGCTGCTCCCGCCTCGGCAGAGTGCGCTTCAGCCGCGCCGGCGAAGGCACCCCCAGCGGCAGGATCTCCTGATCGGCCAGCTGTTGCTGCAGCCCCGGAAGCTGCTCATAGGCCACCCAGTGAATGCAATCGACGGGGCAGGTATCGATCGCCTCCTGGATCAACTCGGTGGAATCACCGTCCTGACGGATGGCACGGGAGCGCCCCCAATGGGGCTCCACCACAAAGGTGTTGGTTGCCACATGGGCGCAGTAGCGGCAGCCGATACAAACCGCCTCATCGACCCACACCGCTTTCTGGCGCAGGGATCCACCGAGCAGAGGTTCCAGGCCCGTGCGCTGCGCCTCTGCTCCTGGTGGCTTGGCGGTAAAAGCCAAGGCCGGATCCGCCATGCCGGAGGAGCTCACAACAGCTAGGCCCAGCGGGTCACCACCAGCTCGATGCTGCCGTCCTGTTGCTGGGTCTGCTCGCTCACCTGGAAGCCCTCCTCAGCGGTGGCCGCCAGGATGGTGCGCAGGGCATAGCGCTGGTTGAGCTGAGCGATGAAGCGCTCCACAGGCACCGGCTGCTTCCAGAGGTCCAGGTCGGTCACCAGCTCATAGCTGCCGGTTTCAGGGTTGAGACGAAACCCGATATCAGCGCCATTGGGCTGGACCACGGCGAGCTGGGCCTCGATGGTCTGGCCGCGGTAGCCGCGCACCGGCAAGGCTCCCTCCCGGGGGGCATGGCCCAGATCGCGGAGCGCCTCCAGCAGGGCCTGGCGATCGCGAAGCTCGGTCTTGATGGTGCTGAAGTGCGACATCGGTTCTGGGGGAGCGACGGTTTACAGGGACGAAGGATTGGCCAGGGGTTGCCCCAGGGGCTGGACCTCGCCTTGCACCTGGTCGTGGGACTGGAAGGCCGCGGCCGTGCTCTGGCGCTGCTGTACAGCTCCGAGCCGGGCCTCGATCCGCTCGGTGAGCTGCTCGCAGCCCAACCCCCGCACTCCTTCGACCATCTCTTCAACGCGGCCATCGGGCCGGATCCGAAAACGGATGGTGTGCTGTTCCATCCCAGGCCTGGAAAGGTTTGAAGATGTTAACCGCGATTTCCAGAGGCTGGGCCTGGGGAAAGATCGGCGTCAGCTGAGCAGTCCCTCATCCACCAGCGTCTGAAGGCGCTCCAGCACCTCGGGTTGCTCCAGCTGCTCAAGGGCCAGCCGCGCCTCATCGCGCACGCTCGGTTCGGCATCGTGAAGCATGGCGTGCAACAGCGACTCCACCACCACCTGCTGGCGGGGCTCCACCAGGTCGCCATACAGACGACCCAGGGCCCAGGCGCTATTGCTGCGCACAGCCGGCTCACTGTCGATGCGCAGGCTCAGCAGCAGCTGAGCGGCCGCCGGGTCGGCCTTCGCCGCTCCGGTGGAGCCCGCCTCCGCCAGGGAGCTCGCGGCCCAGAGGCGAACGGCGGCGATGTCCACCTGGAGCGAGCGGATCAGCGGATTGAGCACCGGCGCATCCGGGTAGTTGCCCAGGCTCCAGGCCACCGCCTTGCGCACATAGCCGTTGTCATCAGAGGCCAGCAGTGCCAGCAGCGGCTCCACCGCCAGAGGGCTGGGGTTGCGGCCCAGGGCATACACCGCGCTCATGCGCAGGATCGGGCAGCTCACCTCCAACAGGGGCAACAACAACGGCAGGGCACGCGGATCGCGGTGCTCACAAAAGATGCGCAACCCCTGCATGCTCTGCTCGTGGGTGCTGCCGCCGGCCTGGCCCCGCAGCAACACCAAACCCTGGTCGCATTCGGCGGCCACATCGCTGGCTGTTGGGTCGCTGGCCTCCAGGTCGTCGAGGGGATCGCCGAGCAGCTCCTCCGCCAATTCCTGGGCGAGCACCTCAGGGTCGAGGTACAGCTCCTGGGGACTGTCGCCGAAAGGACCTGACGGCTGATCGGGCTGCGGGGAAGGGCTCACGTCGGGGACTCAGCCGATCGGGGCGGGGGCGGCCATGTCGCCGGGCAACCAGATCCGGGCACTCACGGCAAAGAGCGCCAGTCCGAACAGCACCACGATGGCGGCCGGCAGCAGGGTGGAGCGAAAAAATTGCACAGCCTTGGGGGTGAGCGGGCGCCTGGTCCCATCATCGCCCCTAGTGTTCTCCGAAATGGCCCTCCCCCGCTTGATGGCCCCGTCCTCCGGCACCTGGCGGCGCCTCACCGCGGTGGCGGCCGAAGGGGTGGCCAGCGGCACGCCCTACATGGTGGGCACGAAGCTGCTCCAGGGCTGGCTCACCGCCTCCGGCGTGCCCCTGGGCCTGATTGGCCTGTTGGCCTACGCCGAGCTGCCCTACACCTTGAAAATGTTCTGGGCACCGGCCCTGGATCGCTGGCCGATCCCCTGGCCCGACCGGCGGCGGGGCTGGCTGCTGCTCCTGCAGTTGCTGCTGGTGCTGGTGATCGCATCCATGGCCCTGCTGCAACCCGGGCAGGATCCCGCCGGCCTGACGGCGATCGGCCTGATGGCGCTGCTGCTGGCACTGGTGAGCGCCACCCAGGACATTGTGGTGGATGCTTACCGCACCGACCTGCTGCCCGAACGGGAGCGGGGGGCCGGAGCCGCCGCCACCAACCTCGGCTACCGCGGGGCCATGCTCGCCATCGGAGCTGGAGGGTTCATCCTTGCCGGTCGCACTGGCTGGCCCCTGGCCTTCGTCGGCTCGGCAGTGCTGATGCTGCTGGTGGTGCCCTTCACCCTCTCGGCCCCCAAACTGCCGCCGATCCAGCACCAGGTCACCAGCATGCGCCAGGCGGTGGCGGGGCCGACCCGGGAGTTCCTGCACCGCACTGGCCCCGGTCGGGCCGTGATGCTGCTGGCCCTGGTGCTGCTCTACCGCTGGCCCGACGGCCTGCTCAACGTCATGGCCGTGCCCTTCCTGATCCAGAAGGGGTTCCCGCCTGAGCTGGTCGGCTCGGTGCTGGCCGGCTGGGGCATCGGCGCCACCATCGTCGGCACCATTCTCGGCGGCATCTTGTTCAGCAAGCTGGGCATGAACCGATCCCTGTGGGTGTTCGCCCTGGTGGGGGCCGCCGGCAATCTGGGGTACTGGGCCCTGGCCAGCTTCGATGGCGGCACCCCGGCCCTGCTGATGGCGGTGGGCCTGGAAAACCTGGGTGGTGGCCTGGTGGGAGCAGCCTTCGTAGCCCTGCTGATGAGCCTCTGCAACCCCCGCTTCTCCGCCACCCAGTACGCCCTGCTCTCCGGGGTCTATGCCTTGAGCCGCTCGGTGCTGTCCGGCCAGGCCGGGTTCCTGGCCGAAGGCGTGGGCTGGAGCAGCTTCTTTCTGCTGACCGTGGCCTCCTCCCTGCCCGCCTTCCTGTTGATGGCCTGGCTGACGCCCTGGAACGGCAGCGGCGCCAAGGGGGCCTTTGATCCCGCCAAGGACCCGACCTGAAGTCCTCTCCGGGGCTCAGGCCGGGGCCAGGCTCCCCTCCAGCCGCCGACGCAGCTGGCCACAGGCGGCATCAGCATCGAGCCCCCTGCTGGCGCGCACACTCACGGCCACGTGGCGCTGCTGCAGGGCCTGGCGAAAGGCTTCCACGGCCCCTGGGGCAGGCCGCTGGAATTCCTCCTCAGCGATCGGGTTGTAGGGGATCAGGTTCACATGGCTCTGGAACCCCCGCAGCAGCTGGGCCAGAGCCATGGCGTGGCGGGGCTGGTCGTTCAGCCCGCCCAGCAGGATGTATTCGAAGCTCACCCGCCGGCCGGTGATGGCCACATAGCGGCGGCAATCGTCCAACAAGGCCTCCAGCGGATAGGCGTGGGCGGTGGGGATCAACTCTTCGCGCAGCCGCTGATCCGGCGCATGCAGGCTCACCGCCAGGGTGAACTGGGCACGGCCCAGGCGCTCCAGGGCCCGCTCGGCCAGGGTGGGCAAAGTTTTCGGCACCCCCACGGTGCTCACCGTGATCTGGCGCTGGGCCATGCCCAGATCGGTGCAGAGGCAGTTGATCGCATCCAGCACCGCCTCGATGTTGAGCAGGGGCTCGCCCATGCCCATGAACACCACGTGGCTGGGACGCTGGTCCATCGCCTCGCGCACGCTCAGCACCTGGTCGACGATCTCGTGCACCGCCAGGGAGCGCTGCAGGCCGCCCTTGCCCGTGGCGCAGAAGCGGCAGGCCATCGGACAGCCCACCTGACTGCTCACGCACACCGTGAGCCGGCCCTCGGCGGGGATGCCGACAGTCTCGATGCTGAGGCCGTCGGCGGTGCCCAGCAACAGCTTGGTGGTGCCATCGCGGGCCACGCTGCGGTGCAGCTCCCGCGAGCGGCCGATCCAATCGAAGGCCCCGGCGGGGGGTTGGGCCGCCAACTGGGCACGAAAGGTCTTGGGCAGCACCGACACCGCTTCCAAGCTGCGAACACCCTTGGCGTAGAGCCAGTCGTGCAGCTGGCGGCCACGGAAGGAGGCCTGGCCGTGGGCCGTGGCCCACTGCTCCAGGGCCGGCAAGCCCATCCCCAGCAGGGGAGTGGCCTCGGCAGCCGCGTCGGGACTCAAGGCCAGATGAGCAGCCCGTGCCCCAGCTTCCACTCCACCGCCACCAGGGCAATGAAACCCAGCATGGCCAGGCGGCCATTGAGCAGCTCGGTGTGGGTGTGGAAGCCGAAGCGGGGCAGGCGGCGCTGGGGCACCGGCGTGTTCAGGCTGGTGCGGAGAGGATCACTCATCGGTGAGCAGTCCCTCTTCCTGCAGACCTTCAAGGGCGGCAGGGTCGGCGATGAGCTCCTCCTCCAGGGCGTCATCCAGGTTGGGGCGGGTGAACGCCGCCAGCCCACTGGCACTGGCCTCAATGCCATGACGGCTGCGGGTGGCCTCCAGATCAGCATCGGAGGGATCGTCGAGCACCGCCATCGACGCAGCCGGAGCCGGCATCTCAACGGTGTAGTCGGGACGCAGGTTCTGCATGCGGCGATAGCCCATGGCATCTTCCTCGAGGATATCGGGATGGGGGCCGGCCTCCGCCCGCAGCTCCTCTTCGAAGCCACTGAAGCCGGTCCCCGCCGGAATCAGGCGACCAATGATCACGTTCTCCTTGAGGCCGCGCAGCCAGTCGCTCTTGCCCTCGATGGCGGCTTCGGTGAGCACGCGGGTGGTCTCCTGGAAGGAGGCCGCCGAGATGAAGCTGTCGGTGTTGAGCGAGGCCTTGGTGATGCCCAGCAGCACGGGGGTGAACTCGGCGGGGGCGCCACCGGTGATCGCCATGGCGCTGTTCACCTGCTCCACCTGCCGCAGCTCGATCAGCTCGCCGGGCAGCAAGGTGGTATCCCCGGCATCCTCGATGCGGACCTTGCTGGTCATCTGGCGCACGATCACCTCGATGTGCTTGTCGCTGATCGAGACGCCCTGGCTCTTGTAGACGTTCTGCACCTCCGTCACCATCCGGAACTGCAGCTTGGAGATGGCCTCCTGGGCCGCTTCCATGGTGGGCTTGCGGCTGCGCAGATCTTCAAAGAAGCACTCCAGCAGCTCGTGGGGGTTGATCGGGCCGTCGGTCAGCGACTCACCGGCGCTGACCTGCTGGCCATCGCTGACCATCACGTTGCGGCCCAGCAGGATCGGGTACTCAGTGATGGCGTCGTCGTGCTCGATCACCGAGACGGTGATGGAGTCATCGTCGTCACCTTGCTTGATCTGCACGGTGCCGCTCTTGCGGCAGAGGATCGTGGATTCCCGCGGACGGCGGGCTTCCAGCAGTTCCTCAATCCGGGGCAGACCCTGCACGATGTCGCCGGTCTTCTGGCGCTCAAACACCAGCAGGGCCAGACCGTCGCCACGCTGGACCAGCTCGCCGTCACGCACGTGCAGCACCGAGTCGGGCGACACCATGTAGGGACGGCCCAGGCGGATGGTGAGGGTGCTGCCGTTGATGGCCTCCACCTGACCACAGCAGGGGGCTTCGACCCCCTGGGCCAGCCGGTCGCCATCAACGATCCGCTGGTCGACATCGACTTCGGGATTGGCCGAACCCAGGTCGATGGTGCGGGTATCGCCGTCGCGCTCAACGATCAGACGGCGGATCGGTTCGCCGTCGACCAGATCGGGCAGCTGCACCACCCCGTCTTCCTTGCAGAGGATCTGGGTGGTGGCCACCACATCACCACGCTTCACCGTGGCACCGTCCTCCACCTGAAGGTCGGTGTGGGTGGAGCCGTGACTGGCGTCGGAGAGAGTATCGCGCCGCACCAGCAGGGTTTCCAGGATGGTGAGCTGCAGGCGCTCAATCGTTTTGGCCCGCTTGTCGGACACGGCCTCGACATCCACCGTCATCTGAGGGGTGGTGTCGATGGTTTCCAGGATCAGCTGGGTGCGCAGCAGCTCCACGCCATCAACGCTCTTGATCAGCTCGCCATCCTTGAAGGCCAGGCGCTGGGTGGCCTTGAGGCTCAGTGAGGGGCCGCCGGACTGTTTCACCGCCCCCAGCTCAGGCAGATGAGCCGCATCGGGGATGGCGTACTCCTCCACCGGGCGCAGCAGCAGCGCGCCGCCATCCGGGGTGTCGACCGCCTCGACGAACACCATGGCTTCGGCCTTAAGTCCCTTGGCGATCTCCTCACCAGGAGTGGCCATCTTGCCGTCGGAATACTTGGCGAGGGTTTTGCTGTCGGACACCAGATGCAAGGTGCCGGAGCGCACGATGATCTCCCGCAGAATGTCGTTCTTCTGGGTCACCGTGACGATGCCGGCGGTCTGGCTGAAGATGTCCTTCACCACCTCGGTGCCGGCCTCAATCCACTGACCATCCTCGATCATCAACAGGGAGATGTCCTTGTTGATCTCATGGGTTTCCTGGGGAATCCACAGCAGGGTGCCGCCCTTGCTCACCTCATAACCGTTCTTGGCGCTGCGGGCCTTCTTGATCGCCAGGCCGGGAGCAAATTTGACAGTGCCGCCGGTCTGGGTGCGGAAACGGTCGTCGGCCAGCTCGGCGATCACTTCGCCGTTGGCGATCTTGCTGCCGGGGGCCGTGTTGAGGCGGTAGCGGATGTTGTCCTTGCCCTCGAGGTGCCAGATCTCTCCGGAGTGGGTGGACTCGCCCACCAACTTGCAGTCCTTCAGGGTGAGGCTGGCGGTGACAATCTGCACTTCGCGGGAGTCGCCGGCGCTTTCGCGTAGACGCACGGCACCGCCGTATTCGCTCACCAGGCGGCTTTCCGCCAACACTTCACCGGTGGTGACGGCCTTGTTGCCGTCCACCACGGGCAAGGCATTGGGGGGCAGGTTGTAGACGTCGCCGCTGAACACCCACATCCGGCCCAGGCGCTGGGCCTTGAGGGTGATGTTGCCCTGGCGGTCGGTGACCTCCTTGGGCTGAATCGCGTCCTCGTAGCGCACCTGACCAGCCAGGTCACAGATCACATCTTTGGTGGCCTTCTCAACGCTCTTCTTGACGGTCACACCGGCAGCAATCTGGGCCAGGATCGTGTCACCAGGAGCGGTGTCGCCGTCGGCCACGAAGAGGATCGAGCCGTTGACGATATCGAGCTTCTGGATCTTGCCCTTGCTGGTGGGCTTCACGGTGAGGGTGAAATCGGTTTCAGCGAGCTGGGCCTCCACCCCATGGGGGGTCCGGAAGGGACGCACGCGAGCCTTGGGACCAAACTCAACCGTGCCATCCACCAGGGAGCGCACGACACCGGTTTCGGCAGTGGACACACCACCGGTGTGGAAGGTCCGCATGGTGAGCTGGGTGCCGGGCTCACCGATCGACTGGGCCGCAACAATGCCGACAGCCTCGCCCAGATCCACCAGCTGGTTGTGGGCCAGCGCCCAGCCGTAGCACTTGCGGCACACCGAACGGGAGGCTTCGCAGGTGAGCGGTGAGCGCACCTTCACGGTTTTCACGCCACCGGCTTCGATCCGCCGCGACAGGGGGGCGTCGATCTCGCCATCGCGCTCCACCAGGGTTTCGCCGTCCTCGGCGACCACCGTCTCGGCCGCCAGACGGCCGATCAGCTTGCTGCCGAACTTGCCCTTCTCATCGGCGTCGATCGGAATGCTGCGGGTGGTGCCGCAGTCGTCCTCGCGCACAATCACGTCCTGGGCCACATCCACCAGACGGCGGGTGAGGTAACCCGAGTCGGCGGTGCGCAAAGCCGTGTCCACCAGGCCCTTGCGGGCTCCGTAGGAGGAGATCACGTATTCCGTGACGGTGAGGCCCTCACGGAAGTTGGTGCGGATCGGCAAGTCGATGATTTCCCCTTGCGGGTTGGCCATCAGGCCCCGCATGCCCACCAGCTGGCGCACCTGGGACATGTTGCCCCTGGCACCGGAGTTGGCCATCATCCACACCGAGTTGAGTGGATCGTTCTCGTTGAAGTTGCGGCGTACGGCCGCCACGAGACGTTCGTTGGTTTCTGTCCAGGTGTCGATCACCTTGGTGTGTCGCTCCACTTCGGTGATCTCACCGAGGCGATAGCGCTCTTCGGTTGCGGTGATCTGCTCTTCGGCTTCCGCCAGCAGCGCCGCCTTGTCACCAGGGATGCGCAGGTCGTCGACAGAGATCGACACGGCCGCCTGGGTGGCGTAGTGGAAACCCAGGTCCTTGAGCTCATCGGCCATCGACGCCGTGGCGGCGGTGCCATGGTGCTTGTAGGCCCAGGCCACCAGGTTGCGCAGGGCCTTCTTGTCGATCACGCGGTTGCGGAACGGCGGTGCCTGCTTGCTGAGGGCCTTGCTGGTGGCTGCCGCGGCAATGGCGGCCGTTTCCAGGGCGGCAGCCTCGGCGGCCTTCTTGGCGCTCTTCTTGGTGGTTTTCTTGGCGGGGGTAGCGGTCATGGCTGCGCGCGGAGGAAAGACGAAAGGGGGAACGAGAAACGGGAACCCAGACCCTGGATTCGGAACGGCCGTCAGGTCGCAGCCACGGCGTCGATGATCGTGTGG
The DNA here is from genome assembly GCA_044371095.1 of Cyanobium sp. Lineage (GTDB taxonomy): Bacteria > Cyanobacteriota > Cyanobacteriia > PCC-6307 > Cyanobiaceae > Cyanobium_A. The sequence goes on along the minus strand of JBILUH010000022.1, from coordinate 17,478 downwards.
TTGATCACCACCCGACCCACGGTGGTGAGCAGATAGCGGCTGATCAGTGCTCCGTCTTCATCAAAACGGTCGCGGCGGTACAGCCACTGCTCGATACGGGTGCCATCGCTGAGGGTCTCTTCCTTCTGAGGCTGCTTGTCTTCGTCGTCGTTCTCGACCTCGCCGCTGAAGCGCACCCACACCCAATCGTGGAGGGAGAGGTGCTTTTCTTCAAAAGCATCGATGACATCATCGAGGCTGGCGAAGGTTTTGGCGCGATCACCAAATTCGGGCTTCACCGAGCCGGGCTGCTCCGCCGTGAGGTAATAGGCGCCGAGCACCATGTCCTGAGATGGGGTGATGATCGGCTCACCGGTGGCCGGAGACAGAATGTTGTTGCTGGCCAGCATCAACATGCGAGCCTCGGTCTGTGCCTCAATGGCCAAAGGCACGTGCACGGCCATCTGGTCACCGTCGAAGTCGGCGTTGAAGGCGGGACAAACCAGCGGGTGCAGCTGGATGGCGCGGCCGTCGACCAGCTTGGGCTCAAAGGCCTGGATGCCGAGGCGGTGAAGGGTCGGAGCGCGGTTGAGCAGGATCGGGTGACCTTCGATCACCTCCTGCAGCACCTGCATCACCTCATCGTCAGCGCGCTGGATCAACTTCTTGGCGGCCTTGATGTTGTTGACGATGTTCTGGCGGATCAGACGATGGATCACGAATGGCTGAAACAGCTCGATCGCCATCTCCTTGGGCAGGCCGCACTGGTGCATCTTCAGCTTGGGCCCCACCACGATCACGGAACGACCGGAATAGTCAACCCGTTTGCCGAGCAGGTTCTGACGGAAGCGACCCTGCTTGCCTTCGATGATGTCGCTGAGCGATTTGAGCGCCCGGTTGTTCGCACCCACAACGGTGCGACCGCGGCGACCGTTGTCGATCAGAGCGTCGACAGCCTCCTGCAACATCCGCTTCTCGTTGCGGACGATGATTTCAGGCGCAAGGATCTCCTGCAGCCGCGCAAGGCGGTTGTTGCGGTTGATGACGCGGCGGTAGAGGTCGTTGAGGTCGGAGGTGGCGAAACGACCGCCATCGAGCTGCACCATCGGACGAAGATCCGGTGGAATCACCGGGATCACATCCAGCACCATCCACTCGGGCCGGGCGCCGGTGGCGATGAAGTTGTCGATCACGCGCAAGCGCTTGATCAGCTTGGCCCGTTTCTGGCCCTTGCTGGCGGCGATTTCCTCCCGCAGCTGCTCAGCGGTTTCGTTGAGCTGGAGATCTTCGAGCAATTGCTTCAGCGCTTCGGCGCCGATGCCAACCATGGGCTCATTCTCGATCTCCGAATCCTCGGCATAGATCTGATCTTCGATCTCCAGCCATTCGTCTTCGGTAAGCAACTGCTTGTAGGTGAGGTCCGTGTGGTCGCCCTTATCCAGCACCACATAGCAGTTGAAATAGACGATCTGCTCGACATCGCGCAACGGCATGTCCAGCAGGATCGCCACGTAACTGGGAATGCCCTTGAGGTACCAGACGTGGGAGACCGGTGCCGCCAGCTTGATGAAGCCCATGCGGTGGCGTCGCACCCGGCTCTCGGTGACCTCCACGCCGCAGCGCTCACAGACGATGCCGCGGTGACGCACCCGCTTGTACTTGCCGCAGTGGCATTCCCAATCCTTGGACGGGCCAAAGATCTTCTCGCAGAACAGCCCGTCCATCTCGGGCTTCAGCGTGCGGTAGTTGATGGTTTCGGGCTTGGTGACTTCACCCACCACCTGGCCATTGGGCAGCGTGCGCTGCCCCCACTGCATGATCCGCTCAGGCGACGCCAAGGTGATCTTGACGTAGTCGAAGTGGTTTTCGGTGCGGAGGTTGCTGTTGGACATCGGCTTGGAGCTCGCGGAGATCGAGAAAAGAAGGAATGGCACGGCAACGCCCGGTGGAGCGCTCCGCGATCAATCAGCGATCAGTCGTCGTCATAGTCCGCGACGCCGAGGGATTCGTAGGTGGGACGGCTGGGGGTGCTGCGGCGGGGATTGACGTCCTGCATCAGATCCACTTCTTCGCCGGCATCGGTGTACACCGCGATGTCAAGGCCCAGGGACTGGAGCTCACGCATCAGCACCTTGAACGACTCGGGAGTGCCGGGGCGGGGAATCGGCTTGCCTTTGACGATGGCGTTGAGCGCCTCGTTGCGGCCCTGCATGTCGTCGGACTTGACGGTGAGCAGTTCCTGCAGGGTGTAGGCGGCGCCGTAGGCCTCGAGGGCCCACACCTCCATCTCACCCAGGCGCTGGCCGCCCTGCTGAGCCTTACCGCCGAGGGGCTGCTGGGTCACCAGCGAGTAAGGGCCGGTGGAGCGGGCGTGGATCTTGTCGTCCACCAGGTGCACCAGCTTGAGGATATGGGCGTAACCCACGGTCACCGGCTGGTCGAACGGCTCGCCGCTGCGGCCATCGATCAGCTGGATCTTGCCAGGGTTCTCGGGGTCGTAGACCCAATCCTTACCCGGCAGTTGGGCCGCCTCTTCCAGGTAGGTCTGCACCGTCTGCTTGCTCTTCTCAGCGCCGTGCATTTCGTCGAAGGGCACCACCTTGACGCGGCAGTCCAGGTGCGATGACGCCCAGCCCATCAGGCATTCGAACACCTGGCCCACGTTCATGCGGCTCGGCACACCCAGGGGATTGAGCACGATGTCGATAGGGGTTCCGTCGGGCAGGTAGGGCATGTCCTGCTGGGGCAGGATCCGGCTGATGATGCCCTTGTTGCCATGGCGGCCGGCCATCTTGTCGCCCACCTGGATCTTGCGGCGCTGGGCCACATAAACCCGAACCACCATGTTCGCGCCCGGCGGCAGCTCGTCGCCCTGCTCGCGGGTGTAGATGCGCACATCCACGACCCGGCCCCGCTCGGTGCTGGGCACCCGCAAGGAGTTGTCGCGCACATCGCGGGCCTTCTCACCAAAGATCGCACGCAGCAGTTTTTCTTCGGGTGGCTGGTCGGATTCGCCCTTGGGGGTCACCTTGCCCACCAGGATGTCGCCGCTCTCGACGTAGGCGCCGATGCGGATGATGCCCATCTCGTCGAGGTGGCCAAGGCTCTCCTCGGCCACATTCGGGATTTCCCGGGTGATTTCCTCAGGTCCCAGCTTGGTCTGACGGGCCTCGATCTCGTACTTCTCGATGTGCACCGAGGTGTAGAGGTCGTCGTGCACCAGCCGATCGCTCAGGAGGATGGCGTCCTCATAGTTGTAGCCCTCCCAGGGCATGTAGGCGATCAGCACGTTCTGACCGAGGGCGATCTCACCGCCCTCGCAAGCTGAGCCATCCGCCAGCACCTGGCCGGCAATCACGGTGTCGCCCTGGCGGACGATCGGGCGCTGGTTCAGGCAGGTGTCCTGGTTGGAGCGCTGGTACTTCTGCAGGTGGTGCACGTGGTCGGTGCCCTGCGCATCGCGGATGACGATGGCGGTGGCATCAACAAAGGTGACCGTGCCGTTGACCCGGGTGATCGGCACCATCCCGGAGTCGCGGGCGACCTGGGTTTCCAGGCCCGTGCCCACCAGGGGACGCTCGGGGCGGAGCAGGGGCACCGCCTGGCGTTGCATGTTGGAACCCATCAGTGCCCGGTTGGCGTCGTCGTGCTCCAGGAAGGGGATCAGGGAGGTCGCCACCGAGATCACCTGCACCGGTGAGAGCTGCACGTAATCGACCTGCTCGGGCGGGACCTTCTCAAAGTCCTGGCGATAGCGCACCGGCACCAGCTCGGCGGTGATGCGGCCGTCAGCGTCGGTGGGCACATCGCCAGGGGCGACGCGGCACTCGTCCTCTAGGTCGGCCGAGAGATAGAGAGGATCGCCACTCTTGTGGACGATGCCGTTCTCAACCCTCCAGAACGGGGTTTCGATGAAGCCGTACTCGTTCACCCGGGCATGGGTGGCGAGCGAACCGATCAGGCCGGCATTCGGGCCTTCAGGGGTCTCGATCGGGCAGATGCGGCCGTAGTGGGAGGGGTGGATATCGCGCACAGCAAAGCCGGCCCGCTCCCGGGTCAGACCCCCTGGGCCGAGGGCGCTGATGCGGCGCTTGTGGGTGAGCTCCGCCAGAGGATTGGTCTGATCCATGAACTGGCTCAGCTGGCTGGAGCCGAAGAACTCCTTGATGGCTGCCACCAAGGGCTTGGGGTTCACCAGCTGGGCGGGAGTGAGACTCTCGGTCTCACCAACCGTCATCCGCTCCTTGATGATTCGCTCAAGGCGATTCAGACCAACACGGACCTGGTTCTGCAGCAGCTCGCCGACGGAGCGCACGCGGCGATTGCCGAGGTGGTCGATGTCGTCAAGGCAGGCACCGCCCACATCGAGCTCGAGATTGATCAGGTAGTCGATCGTGCTGAGCACGTCCTCAGGGGTGAGGGTGCGCACCGCATCAGGAATGGTGAGACGCAGCTTCTTGTTGATCTTGTAGCGACCCACCCGGCCCAGGTCGTAGCGCTTGGGATCAAAGAAGCGGCTGTGCAGCAGGGTCTGGCCGCCGCTCACCGAGGGGGGTTCACCCGGACGCAGCTTCTTGTAGAGCTCCAGCAGGGCCTGGTCTTCCGAGGAAATGCCCTCGTCGTTGGCCGCCTCAATCGACTTCTGGTAGTACTCGGGGTGACGCAGCTTGTCGAGCACGTCGTTGTCCGACAGACCGATGGCCCGCATCAGCACGTGGGCGTTGATCTTGCGGGTCTTGTCGACGCGAACGTGCAGCAGGTCGTTCTTGTCGGTCTCGAACTTCAGCCAGGCCCCCCGGTTGGGGATCAGGCTGGCGTTGAAGGTCTTGCGGCCGTTTTTATCCTGCTCATCCTTGAAGTAGACACCGGGGGAGCGGACGATCTGGTTGACGATCACGCGCTCGGCGCCATTGATGATGAACGTGCCGCGTTCGGTCATCAGGGGCAGTTCGCCGATGAACACCTCCTGCTCCTTGATTTCGCCGGTCTCCTTGTTGACCAGGCGGCAGGTGACATACATCTGGGACGCGAAGGTCGCGTCCCGGCGCTTGGCCTCTTCCACATCGTGGCGGGGGCGCTTCAGGCGGTACTCGCTACCGATGAAGTGCAGCTCGAGCTTGCCGGTGTAGTCAGTGATCGGCGAAAAGCTCTCGAGCTCTTCGATCAACCCCTTCTCCAGGAACCATTTGAAGCTGGCGCGCTGCACCTCCACCAGGTCGGGCAGGTAAGTAACGGTCTTAGCGACCTGGATCGCGCTGCTCATGCGGTGAACCTGCAGGAACGGGTGGAAATGGACTGGCCGGTGGGGCACCCCATGGCGGGCGCTGCTGTCTTGACGGCCCGCAGCCGCCCACACAAACAGCCGCCCCCCGAACGGGGAACGGCTGCCCGAGGGGGCTCGCTCAACGGGATTGCTTCAAAACTGCAGACGTCGACAACAAGGAGCGCTTCCGCTTCCAGGCCAATGAAACATCATACATTGTGAAGCGGTAGTCGGAACAGCCGAACCGCATTGGAAGTGCTGGTATGGGCCACTTCCGTGAGGGTTTCCCCACGCAGCTCGGCCACCCGCCCCGCCACCGACGCCACGAACGCCGGTTCATTGCGTTTGCCCCGCCGGGGCACCGGCGCCAGGAAGGGGCAATCGGTTTCCACCAGGTAGCGATCCGCGGGCACCTGCCGGGCACAGGCATGGGTGGCCTCCGCCTTGGGGAAGGTGACGGTGCCGCTGAAGCTGATGTAGAAGCCCAGCTCCAGGAACCCTTCCATTTCCTCGGGATTGCCACCCCAGCAATGCATCACGCCGCGGGGGCAGGCGCCGCGCGCAGCCCGCTGGCGCAGCAGGGCCAACATCGGCTCAGCCGCATCACGGCAGTGCACGATCACCGGCAGATCGAGCTCCACCGCAAGGTCGAGCTGGGGCTCCAGCGTGGCGAGCTGCTGCTCGAGGTTGTGGTCACGAAACAGATCGAGGCCTAGTTCACCGATGGCCACCACGCGGGAATCAGCCTGGGCGGCCTGCCGCAGCACGGCGGCGGTGTCGTCACGCCAATGCTCGGTGTCGAGAGGATGGACCCCCACGGAATAGCGCAGCTCGGGAAAGCGATCGGCCAGAGCCCGGATCGCTGGAATCTCCGAGGGCTCCACGCAGGCATGGACCAGGGCCTGCACGCCGGCATCCCGCCAGCGCTGGGCCACCTCCTCGAGGTCCTCGTCGAAATTGCGGAACACGATGTGACAGTGGCTGTCAACCAGCACCGCTGGAGTCACGGCTGTGGCTGGGCTCGTAGCCATGGCACAACAAAAATCGTGGGGATGGCCACAATGGGGGCCATCCCCAGGATCTGCTGCCTCGGGAAGCACCCGAGGCTCAAGCCGTCGACGCAGGGCCTTAGGCCTTGGCGGCCGCAGCCGGCTCAATCACTTTTTTCACCGCCGCGCTGAGGCGCGACTTCTGGTTGGCGCCGGTGTTGCTATGCAGCACGCCGACCTTCACGGCCTTGTCGATCTTGCTGAACGCGGCGTTCATGCTGGTCTGAACGACCGTCTTGGCGCTCTCGCCGGGCGCCTGGCTGTAGGCGGTGCAGGCGGTGAAACAGCGCTTCATCAAGGTGCGCAGAGCCGACTTGTAAGTGCGGTTGCGCAGACGGTTGCGCTCGGCAACTTCAATACGCTTCTTTGACGACTTGTTATTGGCCACAGGCGGACGGACGCTGGATCGGCAGACGAAGATCTTACCGCCAGGCTGACCGACGGCGTCCAAAACCTTGCCAGGCCAGTGGCCCACTAGCTTGTTGATGTGTTATCGCAAGCCCTGCCCCGTGGTCGCGTCGCCTGCCGCTCTGTCGATCACCTGCCTGCGGGATGACGCCTCGTCCGGTGCCAGCGCCTCGCTCGTTGGCAGCCCAGCGGCCGAGCGCCTGGCCGCCATCGCCGAACGCACCAGTGGCGGCCGCATGCAGGAGGAGATGGCCCGTGTTGAGGTGATCCTCAACCAGGTGGAGCAACAGGGTGATCAGGCCCTGCTGGAGCTGACCGAACGGTTTGATGGCGTGCGCCCCGATCCGCTGCGGATTCCGAACGAGCGACTGGCGGCGGCATGGCAGGCCACACCCGCGCCGCTGCAGGAGGCCCTGCGCCTTGCCCACCAGCGGATCCTGGCCTTTCACCAGCAGCAACTCCCGACCGACCTCGCCATCACCGGTCCCCACGGCGAACAGCTGGGCCGGCGCTGGCGACCGGTGGAGCGCGCTGGCCTGTACGTGCCAGGGGGTAGGGCTTCCTACCCCAGCACCGTGCTGATGAACGCCGTGCCGGCGCGGGTGGCTGGAGTGCAGCGGCTGGTGATGGTCACGCCCCCAGGACCCGGCGGCGAACCCAACGCCACCGTGCTGGCGGCCGCCCACCTGGCCGGTGTGGAGGAGGTGTACCGGGTGGGCGGCGCCCAGGCGATCGGCGCCCTGGCCTTCGGCACCGAAACCATTCCCCGGGTGGACGTGATCAGCGGCCCGGGCAACCTCTACGTGACCCTGGCCAAAAAGGCCGTGTATGGCCGGGTGTCGATCGATTCCCTCGCCGGCCCGAGCGAGGTGCTGGTGATCGCCGACCACACCGCCCGCGTCGACCAGGTGGCTGCCGACCTGCTGGCCCAGGCCGAACACGACCCCCTGGCCGCGGCGATCCTGCTCACCACCAGCGCCAGCCTGGCCGCGGCCCTGCCCGCAGCGCTGGAGGCCCAGCTTGAGAACCACCCCCGGGCCGGGATCACCCGCACAGCCCTGAACGACTGGGGCCTGATCGTGGTGTGCGACAGCCTCACCCAGGCGGCCCGCCTCAGCGACTGTTTCGCACCCGAGCACCTAGAGCTGTTGGTCGAAGAGCCGGAGGATCTGGCCGAACAGATCCAGCATGCCGGCGCCATCTTCATGGGGCCCCACACACCGGAGGCCGTGGGCGACTACCTCGCCGGACCTAACCACACCCTGCCCACCTCCGGCACGGCCCGGTTCGCCGGTGCCCTGAGCGTGGAAACCTTCATGCGCCACACCAGCTTGATCCGGTTCAACCGGGAGGCCCTGGAAGCCACCGGCGCGGCCGTCATCAGCCTGGCTGAGAGCGAGGGGCTGCACAGCCACGCCGAATCGGTGCGGCGCCGGCTGACGTGAGCGGGCTGGCCTAGCGCTTCACCAGATCGCGCACCTGGGGCTGGCCATCGACGATCTCACCCACCAGCACCTGGTCGGTGATGTTGACGAACAAGCCGTTCTCCAGCACCCCGGGCAGATTGTTGATCACCGCCTCCAGGTTGGCCGGATCGCTGATGCCACCGGCGAATTTCACATCCAGCACCAGGTTGCCCTGGTCGGTGACAACCGGGCCAGCCTTCTTCACGGCCATGCGCAGCTGGGCGTCAGCGCCCATGTCCCGCAGCTGGCCCTGCACCTGACGCCAGGCGCCGGGCAGCACCTCCACCGGCAGCAGGAAGCACAGATTGAGGGTGTCAACAAGCTTGGTGGCATCCACCACCACCACAAAACGCTCAGCGCGGCGTGCCACGAGCTTCTCCTGCACGTGGCAGGCGCCACCACCCTTGATCAACTGGAAGGAGGGATCCACTTCATCGGCGCCGTCGATGGCCAGATCGATGCGCTCGATCGCATTGAGGCTCTTGAGCGGAATGCCCAGCTCAGCGGCCAGCACTTCCCCCTGGAAGGACGTGGTCACCCCCACCACATCGGTGAGCTCGCCGCTGCTGAGCTTCGCCCCGAGGGCCTGGATCATCAGGGCGGCGGTGGAGCCGGAGCCCAGGCCCACCACCATGCCGCTGTGGATCTGCTCGGTGGCCGCCGTTGCCACAGCCTGCTTCATCCGGTCCTGCAGGTCCGACATCCAGTGCTCCTCTCTCGGGCCGCGACCGTAGCAGCGTTCATCCGGCGTGGGGCAACGCCGCCGGCTTGATGGTGAGACTGAGCTCCCGCTGGCCGCGAATCACCGTCAGGGGCAGGGGCTCGCCGACCCTGCTGCGTTCCACCCGCTCGAGCAGGCTGGCCGGATCGGGCACGGGCTGGTCGGCCACGCTCACCACCAGGTCGCCGCGATGCAGGCCCGCCGTTTCCGCCGGACTGGCGGGCAGCACCCGCTGCACCAGCGCCCCATCCCGCTCGGGCAGCTGCAGCAGGGCGTCGGGGTCACGGTTGTTGTCGCGGGCCCGGCGGGCCGTGAGCGGCACCAGTTGCAGACCGAGATAGGGGTGCACCACCTGGCCGCCGCTGCTCAGCTGGCCGGCCACCCCGCGGGCCAGGTTGATGGGAATCGCAAAGCCCAGGCCAGCGCCAGGGCCGGAGCGCACCAGGGTGTTGATGCCGATCACCTCACCACGGGCATTGATCAGCGGTCCGCCGGAGTTGCCGGGGTTGATCGCGGCGTCGGTCTGGATCAGGTCAAGGCGCTTATCGGAGAAACCGAGGCTGTTGATGTTGCGGTGCAGGCTCGACACGATCCCCAGGGTCACCGTGCGCTCCAGGCCATAAGGACTGCCCATGGCGATGGCCCAGTCGCCCACCTCCAGGGCTTCGGAGTCCCCCAGGGGCGCAGCGCGCAGCTCCCGGGAGCCAGGAATTTTCACCACAGCCAGATCGGTGACCGAGTCGGCCCCCACCACCGCCCCATCCACATGCCGGCCATCGGCCAGGGTCACCTCGACACTGTCCACCTGGTCGACCACGTGGGCATTGGTGAGGACCAGTCCCTTGCCGGCATCGATCACCACCCCGGAGCCCTGACCCCGCTCGCGCATGCTGCCCGAGGGATCGCCAAAAAGATCGCGCAACAACGGATCCAGCAAGGCGGGATCAAAGGGCTGGCGGGCGACCTCACGCTCGGTGTCGATGCGCACCACCGCGGGGGCCACGGCCCGGGCCGCGTCGGCCACGAAGCTGTGAGAACTGGTTGGCACCTGGGGATTGGCGGGAGCCTCCAGCGCCAGGGCAGCGGAACCACCCTCCCCCCATCCGGCCTCCCAACCAACCACCAGGCCAACCACCAGCCCCAACCAGAGCAGAGGCACCAGCAGGCCGCAGCCGAGCTTCAGGAACACCCGCTTCATCGACAACCCGTTCACGGCAAAGGGGCAGGGGCCCGGCAAGCGCGGCTCTGAGGCTAGGAACGCCGCCAACGCAGCAGGGTGAACTGATGCGTGCACATCCGCCTAAGTTGGCCCCTGATCGCATAGGCGGCCATGGCAGCAATTCCCCCCGGCACCCGCCAGCGCTGCAGTCTCTGCCAGGTGGAGATCCAGGGCATGGTCGGCGGCAACGACCTGGTGCACTTCAGCCAGGGCGCCCCGGGCACCCGCGCCAAGCTCTGGGCCCGGGTTTGCCAATACCTGCGCACCGACGAGCAGAAGGGCCAGTGCCTCAACCAGGACGCCAGCCAGCGCGGAACGGTGCAGCCCAGCGACTACTTCGCCGAGGCCCCGGTGATCGCGATGCCGCCGATGGGCGGCATCGGACCGGGGACGGACCATCCCGTAGGGTGATCACTTGCCCGGCGGGCAATCCCAAACGTCACGGTTCAGCTTCGCGCTGACATCTGTTGAGCTCGCGCCCAAGGGCGCACCCGACAGAACGTGCGGATGGGCAGTTTTCCAGACTGCAAAAGCCGGCGGGCCTCCTGCCCCCAGCCCAACTGCAGCATTGCCCCACCCCCTCCTGCCCGATCTGGAGCGCCTGGCCCAAGCGGCCGTGGCGAATGCCGGCTTCGCGCTCAAGGGCGTGCATCTGTTCACCCACCGCATCCCTATGACGGTGCAGGTGCTGGTGCAGAAGGCCGACGGCAGCGACATCAGCCTCGATGAGTGCGCCTCCCTGAGCGCGCCCCTCGGCGAGGCGATCGAAGCAGCCGAGCTCCTCGGCGATGCCTATGTTCTGGAGGTCAGCAGCCCAGGCGTCAGCGACGAGCTGCGCGATGACCGGGATTTCCGCAGCTTCCGCGGATTCCCAGTCGCCGTGCACTGCCGCGACAGCAAGGGCCTTGAAGTGCGGCGCGAAGGGCTCCTGCTGGAGCGCGATGCGACGGATGTGCATCTCAACATCCGCGGCCGCACCCAGCGCATCCCGCGGGACTCGGTGATCAGCGTTCGCCTGGTCACCCCGACCCAGCCCACCTGAGCCGCCACCTGTCCGCTCCCTGACCATTTCTCACCCCTGATCCATGGCCCTGGTTCTGCTCCCCGGTCTGAACAACCTGATCGAGGACATCAGCGACGAGAAAAAATTACCGCCCGCCGTCGTCGAGGCGGCCCTGCGGGAAGCCCTCCTCAAGGGCTACGAGCGGTATCGCCGCACCCTGTATCTCGGAATCAGCGAAGACCCCTTCGAGGAGGACTACTTCTCCAACTTCGATGTCGGCCTCGACCTGGAAGAAGAGGGCTACCGGGTCCTGGCCTCCAAGATCATTGTTGAGGAAGTGGAGAGCGAAGACCACCAGATCGCCCTGGCCGAGGTGCAACAGGTCGCCGATGACGCCCAGATCGGGGACACCGTGGTGCTCGATGTCACTCCGGAGAAGGACGATTTCGGTCGCATGGCCGCCGCCACCACCAAGCAGGTGCTGGCCCAGAAGCTGCGCGACCAACAGCGCCGCATGATCCAGGAAGAATTCGCCGATCTCGAAGACCCTGTGCTCACCGCTCGGGTGATCCGCTTCGAGCGCCAGAGCGTGATCATGGCTGTGAGCAGTGGCCTGGGTCGGCCCGAGGTGGAGGCTGAGCTGCCCCGCCGCGACCAGCTGCCCAACGACAACTACCGCGCCAACGCCACCTTCAAGGTGTTTCTCAAGGAGGTGAGCGAGGTGTCCCGGCGCGGCCCCCAGTTGTTTGTGAGCCGCTCCAATGCGGGTCTGGTGGTGTACCTGTTTGAGAACGAGGTGCCCGAAATCCAGGAGGGCTCGGTGCGCATCGTGGCTGTGGCGCGAGAAGCCAATCCCCCCTCCCGCTCGGTGGGGCCGCGCACCAAGGTGGCCGTGGATTCGGTGGAGCGCGAAGTCGACCCGGTGGGTGCCTGCATCGGCGCCCGCGGTTCCCGCATCCAGCAGGTGGTCAACGAGCTGCGCGGCGAGAAGATCGACGTGATCCGCTGGTCGCCCGACCCGGGCCAATACATCGCCAATTCCCTCAGTCCGGCGCGGGTGGAGATGGTGCGCCTGGTCGACCCTGAAGGCCAGCACGCTCACGTTCTGGTTCCCCCCGATCAGCTCAGCCTCGCCATTGGCCGCGAAGGCCAGAACGTGCGTCTGGCAGCACGCCTCACCGGCTGGAAGATCGACATCAAGAACGCCAGCGAATACGACCAGACCACGGAAGATGCCGTGGTATCCGAATTGATCGCCCAGCGCCAGGAGGAGGAGGCCCTCCAGGCTGAGGCCGAAGCCCGCCTGGAGATCGAACAGGCCGCCCGGGCCGAGGAGGATGCCCGCCTGCGTGAGCTCTATCCCCTGCCCGAAGATGAGGAGGAGACCGGCGAAAACGGCGAGGAGGTCGCCTCAGAAGACGTGGCCAGCGAAGCCGTTGTGGCGGAGGACGCCGTAGCCGAGGACACTGTGGCGGAGGACGCTGTGGCTGAGGCAGTGGCTGAGGACGAGGCCCGGTGACGCCACGGGTTGTGCTGCGGCGCTGTGTGGCCTGTCGCGCGCTGCTGGATCGCCAGCAGCTCTGGCGGGTGATCCGGCTGGCCGAAGGAGGAATCGGATTGGACCAGGGCATGGGTCGCTCGGCCTACCTCTGCCCCAATCCGGTCTGCCTGGAGGAGGCCACGCGACGCAAGCGTCTGCAACGGGCTCTGCGCTGTCAGGTTGCGGATTCCATCGTTGAAACCCTGCAAAAGCGCCTTACACCCGGCGCTGATCTCGCCTCTAAGGCAAGATGAATATTGGCCGCAGAGTGCGTGCGGCCTGGTGTGCCCTCGGCCCCGCTTGGCGGCCCCTGGGCCCCGACCCATGGAGACCTGAATGACCAGCAGCGGCAAAGTCAGAATTTATGAGCTGTCCCGGGACCTGGGCCTGGACAACAAGGACGTGCTCGATGCCGCCGAGAAGCTGGGGGTTGCGGCCAAAAGCCACAGCAGCTCGATCAGCGACGACGAAGCGTCCCGGATCCGGTCCCTGATCGAGGCGGGCAGCAACGGCGGTCGCTCGGTGGCCGCTGCCCCAAGCGCCCCGCCGAAAGCCATTCTTTCGGTCAAGAAGGCCGGCAGTGACGCTGCCGAGGCCTCCAAGCCTGCCGCCGCCGCAGCGCCCACTGCACCCAAGCCTGCCGCCAGCCCGCGGCCCGCCACACCAACCAAAGCGCCCGCGGCACCGTCGATGGCCGCCAAGCCCGCCATGCCCCCGGCCCGGCCCGCAGCGCCCGCAGCGGCCTCACCGGCCAGCAAGCCAGCCGCTCCCGGCAAACCGGCCGCTCCCAGTAAGCCGGCCCTGGTCAGCAAACCGCCGATGGCCACCAAACCACCGGTCGCAACCAAGCCTGTGGTGGTCAGCAAGCCTGTGGTGGTCAGCAAGCCTGCTGTGATCAGCAAGCCTGCTGTGGTCAGCAAGCCTGCGGTGATCAGCAAGCCTGCACTGCCGGCCCGGCCTGCGGCTGCCGCACCGAGCAAGCCGGTTGTGATTGCCTCCAAACCCGCTCGCCCCGGCACTCCCCCCCCGGCCCGTCCGGCAGCGGCGGCGCCCGCCCCAAGCCGCAAACCCGAGCTACCCGTCCGGCCTGCCCCCAGCAAGCCGCAGCTGGTGGGCCGTCCCACCAGCACCCCCCCCGCCGCAGGCACGAGCAGCCGCCCCGCCTCTCCAGCGGGCCGCCCGCCGCTGAGCCAGCGTCCGGCCCCACCCCAGCGTCCTGGGGCACCGGCCCCCATTCGCCCCGGCATGCCAGGGGCACCAGGCCGTCCCGGCCAGACCCCCCTGGAACTGGTCGGCAAACCCATTCGCCGCGACAGCGCCGGCCCTGGAGCCCCGGGCCGCCCCGCAGCTCCGGGCCGCCCTGGCATGCCCGCCGGCATGCGCAAGCCGATGGCACCGGGCGAGCTGATGCAACTGCAGAAGCCCTCCGGCCGGCCCACGGCCCCACCTCCGCGACGCCCCGGTGATCGCACCGAAGCTGGTGCACCCACCAGCCCGGGCACGCCCGATCTGGTCCGCCCCAGCGCCACCCCACCGGCCGCGCCGCGGCGCCCTGGCTTCCGGGCCCCCACGCCCGCTGGTGCGGCTGGACGCCCCCGCCGCCCCGACTGGGACGACAGCGCCAAACTGGAGGCCCTGCGCAGCCGTACACCGCAGAAGCAGCGCACCAAGGTGCACATCATCGGCGAAAACGATGATGCGCTCACCGCTGAAACCGGCGGCTACGCCGGCGAACAGGAAGCCTTCGTGCTGCAGGCCAGCCTGGCCCGCCCCGCCAAGCCCCGCAGCGCCGCCACCCCGGCCGCCAAGCCCATCGCGGCCATGCGGAAACGCAAGAAGGAAACCACCCGCCAGCGCCAGCGCCGCCGCGCCATGGAACTGCGGGCCTCCCGCGAAGCCAAGGCGGTACGGCCCGAAATGCTGATCGTGCCGGAGGGCAACCTGACGGTGCAGGAGCTGGCCGAGAAACTCGGCGTGGAAAGCTCTGAAATCATCAAGAGCCTCTTCTTCAAGGGGGTCATCGCCACGGTCACCCAGAGCCTCGATCTCTCGACGATCGAAGCGGTGGCTGAAGAATTCGGCGTGCCGGTGCTCGAGGACGACGTCGAGGAAGCCGCCGCCAAGACGGTGGAGATGATCGAGGAGAGCGACCGCGCCCACCTGATCCGTCGCCCACCCGTGGTGACCGTGATGGGCCACGTCGACCACGGCAAAACCAGCCTGCTCGACGCCATCCGCAAAACCCGTGTGGCCGCTGGCGAAGCCGGCGGGATCACCCAGCACATCGGCGCCTATCAGGTGGAGATCCCCCACGCGGGCGAACAGCGCAAGATCACCTTCCTTGACACCCCGGGCCACGAGGCCTTCACCGCCATGCGGGCCCGCGGTACGAAGGTGACCGACGTGGCCGTGCTGGTGGTGGCCGCCGACGACGGCGTGCGTCCCCAGACCCTGGAGGCCATCAGCCACGCCCGCGCCGCCAAGGTACCGATCGTGGTGGCGATCAACAAGATCGACAAGGAAGGGGCCTCCCCCGACCGCGTCAAGCAGGAGCTTTCGGGCCTGGAATTGGTGGCCGAAGATTGGGGCGGCGACACCGTGATGGTGCCGGTGAGCGCCATCAAGGGCGAGAACGTCGACAAGCTGCTGGAGATGATCCTGCTGGTGACGGAGGTGGAGGACCTCCAGGCCAACCCGGATCGGATGGCCAGGGGCACCGTGATCGAGGCTCACCTCGACAAGGCCAAGGGCCCGGTGGCCACCCTGCTGGTGCAGAACGGCACCCTGAAGGCCGGCGACGTGCTGGCGGCCGGTCCGGTGCTCGGCAAGGTGCGAGCCATGGTGGACGACACCGGCAAACGGGTGAAGGAAGCCGGACCCTCCTATGCGGTGGAAGCCCTGGGCTTCAGCGAAGTGCCCACCGCCGGCGACGAGTTTGAGGTGTACCCCGACGAGAAAACGGCGCGCTCCGTGGTGGGCGATCGGGCCAACGAAGCCCGCGCCACCCGCCTGGCCCAACAGATGGCCTCCCGCCGGGTCTCCCTGGCCTCGATGTCGGGCCAGGCCAGCGAAGGCGAGCTCAAGGAGCTCAACCTGATCCTCAAGGCCGACGTGCAGGGCTCCGTGGAGGCCATCCTCGGCTCCCTGGAGCAACTGCCCCAAGGCGAGGTGCAGGTGCGGGTGCTGCTTTCGGCTCCGGGAGAAATCACCGAAACCGACGTCGACCTGGCCGCTGCCTCAGGTGCGGTGATCGTGGGCTTCAACACCTCGATGGCCCCCGGTGCCAAGCGGGCCGCGGATGCCACTGGCGTCGACGTGCGCGATTACGACGTCATCTACAAGCTGCTGGAAGACATCCAACTGGCCATGGAAGGCCTGCTGGAGCCGGAGCTGGTGGAAGAGACCCTGGGCGAAGCCGAGGTGCGCGCCGTGTTCACCATCGGCCGCAGTGCAGTGGCTGGTTGCTATGTCACCAATGGCAAGCTGCAGCGCAACTGCAAGGTGCGGGTGTGGCGCGGGAAGGAGAAGGTGTTCGAGGGCGATCTTGACTCCCTGCGTCGCAACAAAGACGACGTCAAGGAAGTCGCCACCGGCTTCGAGTGCGGCATCGGCACCGACCGCTACACCGGCTGGCAGGAAGGGGATCGGGTGGAGGCCTACAAGCTGGTCACCCAGCGCCGCACCCTCAGCATCTGAGTCCTGTGAACCCCCGCAGCGAGCCCCTGCTCTGGCTCCAGCTGGTGGCCCTCGGGGCCATTCCACTGGAGCTGCTGGGGTTGCTCCTGCTGCTTGCCGGTGCTGATCCCGGCCCCTTGCCGGGCCTGGAGCGGCTGCTGGCCTGGGCCATCGGCGTGCTGGGGCCCGCCATCCTGCTCTGGAAGCGCCCGGCCGACGTGTGCTCGCTACTGCTGGTGCAGGTGCCCATCAGGGGACGCAACGAAGCCCAGCGCACGTTGTCGGCCCTGCAAAGCCCTGTGTCTCTCAAGCTGACCATGGTGGGTGGCGCAGCGGCCCTGCTGCCCCTGTTCTGGTGGATGGATCAGCACGCCGCACTGGCTGCGTCTCTATCGCCGCTGGCGGCGAGTCCCCGATTGGTTGGGCTGCTGCTGACCTGCCCCCTGTTGGCCCTGATCCTCTGGCAGTGGCAGCAGCTCACCCAGGCCCTTGGCCTGCTGCGCACCTCCCCTGAGGTGCTGGCGGGTGTGACTCCCCTCACGGCCAGCCAGCTGGAAAGCCAACGCCTGAACCTGGGCCTGCCCCTGCTGCTGCTCACCCCTCTCCAGATCCCGGAACCGGCAGCAGTACAGCCAGAACCAGAGCCTGAAACCGTGCCTGTGGCAGAGCCGGAACCCCTGCCTGAGCCTGAGCCAGATCCTGAGCTTGAGAACGCCTCCATCAGCTCTCAGGATCCCGAGCCGGCAGAGGAGCCGGCGGCGGAGCTGGAGGAGGAGTGGGAGAAGGAGCTGGAGGAGAAGCCGGCGTTGATCGAGGCTTCATTGGTGACCAGGACATCGCTCGACACCGAAGCGTCAGTCGCCGACCCGGTTGCGATCCAGCCAGAGGAGACTGCCGAACAACCCGAGAGCACCGAGCTGGATCAGGAGATCCCCTGAGGCCACCTCAGCGCCACTGGCCGATCGCATCGCCATCGTGGCTAAACCCACAGCTCCCGAAGCCGCCAGGGCCAACCAGAGACCTCGACGCAGGCCTCGCCACGGCGTGCGGACTTCCTGCAGCAGCCTCGCCTTCAGGGCGGGATCAATCGATTCGCGCTTGGATCCCATCGTCACGCACCGCATCAAGGCCGACCCCTGAATGCTAATTTCATCA
>JBILUH010000071.1:0-8403 GCA_044371095.1 Cyanobium sp. | reverse complement strand
CGCTCGGCTGCTTGCTTCAGGGCCGCCAGGTCGTCGCCACCCAGCCCCCGTACCGTGATGGTCGCCATGGATGCCAGCTGATTGTGCTGGCATGAATTCTGGTGAACCGTTCCAGCATCGACACCTGGTGCTCCTGCGGCGTCCGCCCGCTTCCGGCAGCATGCTGCAGGCCCCCGCCGTTTGGGCACCATGGCTTCCCCCTCCCGATCCGCCCGTGGTTTCGGCGCCGATGCCAGTGGGGCGGTGTGGGAGGTGGGGCTGGTGACGATGCCGGCGTTCGTGGCCCAGGCACACGGCAGCACGGTTCGCCCCCTGATCGCCCTGGCGCTGGAGCCGGCGATCGCCAACGCCCTCCACGACCCCCAGGCTCCCTTGCCGGCACGGCTCGGCGCTGCTCACGGGGCGCGACGCCTCCTGGTGCGCCGGGGTGTTGCATGCCATCGGTTGCGCCAACGTCCTGTTTGATGCCACCCAGAGCTCCCACTGCAGTGCCGCCACGATCGCCGCGCACTTCGGCGTGGCCACCAGCACCTCCCACAACCACGCCAAAAAAGTGCGCGATCTGCTGAAGATCACCCCCTTCAGCCCGCGCTGGTGCCTGCCCAGCCTGCTCGAAACCTCCGAGATTCCCTGGATCCTGGAGGTGGATGGCTTCCTGCGCGGCCAGTGGCGCCGAGCTGCTGCGTCGCGGCCTCGGCCTGGAGCGGTTGGGGCTGCTGGCAGACCTGGAGCTGGCGGGGGTGGAGGCGCCCGAACCCCTGCCCACCCCGCTGGGCTTCATCGGTGAGCTGCGCACCGACCAGCAGCGGGGCCTGGGCTGGACCGCCCAGCTGCTCAACGGCGAGGTGCCCTGCAAGCACACCGCCGCGCTGCCCCCGAACCGCTGCCGCCGCGATCCACTGGGCTGGCGGTTTCGAGGCCCGGCAGGCGCAGCACCTGGTGCACGATTTCCGGAATGATCACCGCACCGATGTGGCGGCCCAAGCATTGATGGTGGTCGTGGCCGATGAGGAAGTCAGCCCAATGAACAGGCACCACCTCCTCGGCCAATTCAAGAGAACTCACATTCACCCCGAACCGATTTCCGGGGTTCACGTCCCCATTGCTGTTCACCCTGGCCATGACCCATCTCAACGATCCTGCATCAGCTGCAGTGTGTTGCGCGGTGTGAGGAAGAGCACAGGTTTGCCGGCAGTCACCATGGGTTCGGTGTAATTCACCCAATCAATGCGCTCGTTGCTGTCATTGAAGAGCTTGATCACGCCGCCCCTGTTGGCGAGGCGCAGCGGTTCCAGTCCCTTCAGCACCACCGATTCGCCGGGCTCCAGCAGCAGGGAGGTGCCGGCTGCGGCGATCGCCTCGAGGGCCTTGCGCCTGTCGACCTGATCAGCGAGCTGCCAGCCCTGCAGATTGATGGCTTCACTGCCCAGGTTGATCAGCGACACCCACTCTTGGCCGGCATCAGCACCAGCTGGATCGGGCATGGCAGCCGCGATGAACACATCCACAACATCATCCAGAATTGTCTGCCGGCTGTCTCCTGCGGCGACCAGATCCTCAGGCCTGGCAACCTCAATCTCCTCCGGAAGGATCCTCACATTCTCCTCTGGCTTTGCATTAGCAGCTGAGAAGTAGAGCGGGTTGGCACTGTAGATTTGATCGTCGAAGATCAAGCCCGTGAGCGTTTCCACTTCAGTTGTAGTCACCTGATAGGTTTGATTGTCATAGCGCGTGCGCCCCAGCTTGTCGGCCAATGCCTCGGCATCCTGGTAGATGATGAACGCCCGCACATCAAGCTTGTTGGTTTGTTTGTTGATGAAGGAAACAACCTTGAAAAAGCCTGCCGGTACAAGGGCGATTGGCCGCCCCAGCGGACGAATGCTGCGATCAAAATCGGCATAGATCGGGCCAATCATGGATGTGATCCGTCCGTCCTTGTCCAGGTCGAGTTGATGGACCCATTCCTCCAGGCCCAGCCATTCATCCTGATTGAGATTCTCGTGCTGAAGCGTGCTGTTGGAATAGTAAAATGTTTCGTCTGAGGCCAGTTGCGCATCCCGCACCGTGCTGCCCCACGCCGCCGATGCCCTGCGTGCCATGTGACCCCTATCCCAAGGGTTGTTTGCGTAGTAGTCGTTGTCCAGCTGATTGGTGGCGCCGATGCGTGGGTCGAGGCGCCAGCGATCCCTGCGTTGGGTGTTTTGCAGCTGGTTCTGATCAATATTCAGGCAAACCACAGCTGGTGAGCGCTTGTCTGGGTTGCCGTTCATCACCACCGAGTAGTTTGGATAGGCAAATGTTCTGCCCTCGCTGAACAGTTCGGCGGCCAATCCGGTGCGGAAGCGGGGAATCGGCAAAACCACGCCCTCCAGGAACCCTTCGTTGTAGCCAGGCATTGACTTGACCCTCCAGCGATAGACACAGCCTGTCAGGGTTCCGTTAAGGGCCTATTAATCTTTGCTTTTCGTGTTCAGCTTTTGTGGCGCGGGATTCAGTTTGGATTGGTCTGAGCCCTCAGCCGCCAGCAATTCGCTCCAGTTGCCTGCCGATCTGCAGCAGGTGGCCGCTGTGGCGGTAGCCCGGCGGCACCCGCGGCATAGGGAGCGCCGCAGGCGTCTCCTCCCTCAGTCCACGTCGTGGGCGTGGCGGCGATAAAGAAAATCGAGGGCGTGATTGCGCAGCTGGCCGTAGCGGGGGTCGTTCTGGATGATTTCGTAGGCGCGGGGCCGCTTGAAGGGAACGTCCAGGATTTCGCCGATCGTGGCCGAGGGGCCGTTGGTCATCATCACGATCCGGTCGGCGAGAAACAGGGCCTCATCGATGTCGTGGGTGATCATCAACACGGTGGGTTTCTGCTCGCGCCAGATGGCCAGGAGTTCCTCCTGCAGTTCTTCCTTGGTGATCGCATCGAGGGCTCCGAAGGGTTCATCCAGCACCAGCACCGCCGGCGAGACGGCCAGGGCCCGGGCAATCGCGACCCGCTGCTTCATGCCGCCGGAGATCTGACCGGGGCGCTTGGTGCGAGCGTCCATCAGTCCCACCATCGCGAGGTGATGACTCACCACCTCCCGGCGGGTGACGGCATCCAGCTCTGGCCGGGCCGCCTTGACGGCCATCTCCACGTTCTGCCACACCGTGAGCCAGGGCAGCAGCGAGTAGTTCTGGAACACCACCATCCGGTCGGGGCCGGGCTGCACGATGGGGGTGCCGTCCAGGGTCACGGCCCCACTGCTGGGCTGCAGGAAACCCGACACCATGTTGAGCAGGGTGCTCTTGCCGCAACCGGAGTGGCCGATCACGCAGAGGAATTCCCCCTGGCGCACCTGCAGGTTGATGTCACGCAGGGCCTCGAAGGGGCCGCGGCGGGTCTGGAACACCTGGCCCACGTCGCGGAATTCCAGGAAGGCCTGGCTGGCTGTGGGCGTGGCCGTGGACATGGCAGGGGCAGCGGTCATCGGTGGGCGGTGGTGTGCTGTTTGAGGCGGCGCTGCTCCTGCAGGAAGTGGATCAGCTCGGCGCGCAGCGCGTAGTAGTCGGGGTGATCCATCACGGTGAGGCGATCGCGGGGGCGGGGGATCGGCACCGCCACGATCCGGCCGATGCGGGCCGCCGGGCCGTTGCTCAGGCACACCACCCGGTCGGAGAGCAGCAGGGCTTCGTCCACGTCGTGGGTCACCATCACGGCGGTGAGACCCGACTCCTGACAGATCTGCATCAGCTGCTGTTGGAGGTTGCCGCGGGTGAGGGCGTCGAGGGCGCCGAAGGGCTCATCGAGCAGCAGCAAGCGCGGCCGGATCGCCAGGGCGCGGGCGATGGCGACCCGCTGTTTCATGCCTCCGGAGAGTTCGGCGGGATATTTGTCTCCCGCGGCGCTGAGATTCACCAGCTGGATGTTGCGCTCCACGGTGTCCCGTCGCTCGGAGAGGCTGAGCTGGGGATACACGGTGTTCACCGCCAGGGCGATGTTCTGGCGCACCGTGAGCCAGGGCAGCAGCGAGTAGTTCTGGAACACCACCATCCGATCCGGGCCGGGATCGGTGATCTGGCGGCCGTTCAGGAGGATGCCGCCCTCGCTGGCCTGGCTCAGGCCCGCCAGCAGGTTGAGCAGGGTGCTTTTGCCGCAGCCGGAGTGGCCGATCAGCGACACGAATTCGCCCTCGGCGATGTCGAGATCGATGCGATCCAGGGCCACGTAGCGGCCGCCGTCTTCCAGGGGAAACACCTGGGTCACAGCGTCCACGGTGATCAGGCCAGTGGGTGTGGTCATCTCAGCCGGCTCCCTTGCTCACCTTGCGGCCCAGCCAGGCCACCAGCCGATCGAGAATCAGGCCCACCACACCCACATAGATGATCGCCAGAATGATCTGGCTGGAGCTGGCATCACCGCCGGCGTTGTAGGCATCCCAGATGAAATAACCGATGCCGCCATCAGCCTTGAGCATCTCGGCGGCCACGATCGCCAGCCAGGCCAGGCCCACGGCGATGCGCAGGCCGGTGAACACATAGGGCACCGTGGCCGGAATCACGATGTTGCGGATGTAAGCCCGCTTGTTGAGCCGCAACACCCGAGCGACGTTGGTGTAGTCCTGGGGAATCTCGCGAATGCCCACGGCGGTGTTGATGATGATCGGCCAGATCGCGGTGATGAAGATCACGAAGATCGCCGATGTGTTGGCGTCCTGGAACACCATCAGTGAGATCGGAAACCAGGCCAGTGGTGGCACGGTGCGCAGGACCTGCACCACGGGGTCAAAGCCCTTGCCGGCAAAGTGATTGAGGCCCAGCAGCCCGCCGATCGCGACTCCCACCACCGCCGCAAGGCCATAGCCCAGGGCTACCCGCTGCAGCGAGATCAGGATCTGCCAGCCCAGGCCCTTGCTGGTGCCGCCATCATCAAAAAACGGCTGGCTGATGTAGGGATCCCAGGTGTCGAGGATCACATTCACAGGGCCGGGCAGGCGGGCGGGGCCGAGGACGGCGGAGATCAGCTGCCAGGCCACCAGGAAGGCACCGATGCAGAGCAGGTAGGGGGCCAGCTGGGACAGCGGCGGCACCAGGCGGCCGCCACGGCGCCGCCTGGTGGGAAGGGACGTTGTCACGGAGAGATCAGATTATGGAATCGAGGCTATGAAGAAAGCAGGCTATGAAGAAAGCAGACTGTGAATTGAAATGTGCCTGGACGATTATTTCATCGCTTTGATGCTCAGCGCATCGAGATAGGCCTTGGGATTTTCCGGGTCAAACACCACGCCGTCAAAGAAGGTTTCCTTGCCACGTGAATCGCTGGCGGGAATGGCTTTCTCCTGGCCGATTGCCTTGGCAGCTTCTTTCCAGAGGTCAGCTCGATTCACCTTGTTCACCAAGGCGTCGATGTCGGTGCTGGCCGGCAGGTAGCCCCAGCGGATGTCCTCGGTGACAAACCAGGTGTCGTGGCTCTTGTATGGGAACGAAGCGTTATTGGCCCAGAACAGCATTTTGTAAGGGCTGTTCTTGACCTCGCGACCATCGCCATAGTTCACATCACCGGCCAGACGGGGCTTGATGTCAGCGACCGAGGCCTTGATGTATTTGTCTTTAGCCACGATCTCGCACATCTCATTGAGGTTGGCGGGGTCGTCGCACCAGATCTGGGCTTCCTGGACGGCCATCAGCAGAGCCTTGGCCGCCTTCGGGTTGGTATCCACCCAGTCGGCCCGCATCGAGAAGGCTTTCTCGGGGTGTTTGTCCCAGAATTCACCGGTCTGGGCCGCGGTGTAGCCCAGTTTCTTGTTCACCAGGCGCTGGTTCCAGGGCTCACCAACGCAGAAGGTGTCCATGGTGCCGGTCTGCATGTTGGCCACCATCTGCGGTGGGGGCACCACCACCAGGTCGGCGTCGCTGTTGGGATTGATGCCGTTGGCCGACAGCCAGTAGCGCATCCACAGGTCGTGGTTACCGCCGGGGAAGGTGACGGCCCCCTTGAACTTGCGGCCCTTGGCGTCGGCGGACGCCACGGCCTTGGCCAGGCCGGCCTTGTTGTCGATGGTGAGCTTTTCGCTGGCGAAGTCTTTGCTCACCGAGAAGCCCTGGCCCTGCAGGTTGAGCCGCGCCAGGGTGTACATCGGCAGCGGCTGCTTGGTCTTGGTGATCGTGCCGGCTGTCAGCAGAAGCGGCATCGGCGAGAGGATGTGGGCGCCATCAATGCCACCGCGGCTGCCGCCGAGTTCCAGGTTGTCGCGGGTGGCGGCCCAGGAGGTCTGCTTCACCACCTGCACTTCAGGCATGCCGTATTTGGCGAACAGTCCCTTCTCCTTGGCGATGATCAGCGGCGAGGCGTCGGTGAGGGCAATGAAGCCCAGGGTGGCGCCTTTCACTTCAGGTGCATCGGCCCCGCTGGTGCTGCTGCTGGATTGGGTCTGGGCCTTTTTGCCGTTGCCCCCGCAGGCTGCCAGCAAGGCGGCGCCGGCGGCGGAACTGGCAGCCGTGAACAGAAACTTGCGACGCGAAAGATTCGACATGGTGTGTGGAAAGTGCCGGAGTGACGGCGAACTGCACTCCGGACGGGCTCCACAACGACGCGCACCGAACCGGCAAATCTGATTGCCGGCGCTCTAGCTGACCGACCTCCCCAAGACACCACGGCAGCCAGGGGCGGCAGAGTGGCGATTGTTACCGATCCGCCGACTGAGCGGCCAAGGCCCGCCGCAGCCTCTCGCCACTGCGGGCTGCGAGCAGGGCACGGGCCTGTTCGAGACCGGCTGCCACGGTCGCGATCTGATTGGTCAGCCACAGGTAGCTGCCCAGGTTCCAGAGCAGGGTCTGAGCCAGGGGTCCCTCGCCGACCAGGGCTGCCAGGGCTTGCTGCTGCCAGATGTCCAGGCTCTCCCAGGGCACTTCCTCGCCGTGGAGGCCGTGGTCGCGTGGGTGCAGCAACAGCCGCTCCACAGATCCCCCCTGCTGCCGGGCGGTGATGCCGGCGCGGCTGGCGGGCAGGTCGGTGGAGCCCTCCAGTCCCTTCACGGTGAGCACGTCGGATTCGCCCGCCAGCTCCAGCGCCTCCCAGGCCCGCTTCTCCGTGGGGGGGTGCACAAAGCCGCTGATCAGCAGATGGTCGCCCTGGTGCGGCGTCCAGAGCAGTTCCAGGCTGGCCACCGGTGGCCGCTTGCCGATCTCGTCGCGGGCCGCCACCAGGCGCTCGGCTGCAGGGAAGTGGTCGGGTTGGTGGGTGAGGGCCAGGTTGTGCTGATCCAGTCGTTGCTGCAGGACCGGGAGCGGCAGAGCGCGCCACTCGATGCCGATGGCGCTGAACAGTTCCGCCAGGGTGACGCCGTATTTCACGGGCATCGGATCACCGCCGTGTAAGACCACCGGCACGCCGGCGCTGGCCAGCAGCAGGGCAACCAGGGGCAGCAGGGGCGCCGTGCGGCTGCGGCCGTCGTAGGGCACCCCGAAGCTCAGGGCTCGCTTGCCGGGTGTTCGCAGCGCCGGGCCGTGGTGCCGGTAGCTCTCGAGCATCCCGGCCAGCTCGATCGGTAGCGGTCGGCGGATGCGATGGGCGATCAGAAAGGCGCCGAGCTGGGCCTCGCTCACCTGGCCCTGGAGCATCAGGTCCATGGCGGTGCGGGCCTCTTCGCGCGTCAGGCCGGTGCTGGTGTGCTCGCCGCTGCCCACCTTGCCGATCAGCTCTCGGAAGCGGGCCCGCTCCGAGCCGAGCGCCGCAAGCTGCCGCTCACGGCGGCTGGGGATGTTCGGTAGCGGTTGCAACACGGCCAGCGGGCGCCTCGGCTGAGAATCTCGCAGATCTCTCAGCCATGAGAGTTATCGCATCAGGTTGGCGCCGCTGTCATGGGCGCGACTTGTCTGCATTGCTTCCTCCCTGCGGCGTAGCTCTCATCGGCGCCTGCTCGGACCTACCAGACCAGCACCGTCCCTGCTGAGGACTTCTGGTCTGGTCATTCCGACGTTGTTTTGCGCTCTGAGGCGTTGGCCGATGACTCTCAATCCCCAATCCAGCCAACCTCCCCTCAGCAAGATCGAGCAGGCCAAGGCCGAGCTCTGCGGTCTGGAGCTGGCCCCGCGTCTCGAGGAGCTGGGTCGCCAGGGCTGGGAGGCCCTCGATGAGGCCACCCTCACGATCCGGCTGAAGTGGCTGGGCATCTTCTTCCGCCCGGTCACCCCGGGGCGCTTCATGGTGCGGCTGCGCCTGCCCAACGGCGTGATCACCTCTGAGCAACTGGCGGTGCTGGCCGAGGCGATCGACCGCTGCGGCGAGCACGGCAGCGCCGACCTCACCACACGCCAGAACATCCAGCTGCGGGGCCTGCTGCTCGAAGACATGGCGCCGCTGCTGGTGGAGCTGGAGCGGGTGGGGCTCACCAGCCGCCAGTCGGGCCACGACAACCCCCGCAACATCACCGGCAACCC
>JBILUH010000027.1:0-26509 GCA_044371095.1 Cyanobium sp. | reverse complement strand
CGCCTGGATGCGGAGGCGATGACGGAGCTGGCCCGGCTGGCTCGCACCTACGGCAGCAGCGAGCTGCGGCTCACCGAGGCCCAGAACGCGCTGATCGTGAATGTGCCGGCCCCGCGGGTGGAGGCGCTGCTGGCCGAGCCGCTGCTGCAGCGTTTGCGGCCGGATCCCTCGCATCTGCAGGCCGAGGCGGTGAGCTGCACCGGCAACGCCTACTGCAGCTTCGCCCTGATCCCCACCAAGGGCACTGCCCAGGCGGTGCTCGAGGAGCTGGAGCAGCGCATTGAGCTGCCCCATGCGGTGCGCATGCACTGGACCGGCTGCCCTAACGCCTGCGGTCAGCCCTACATGGGCCAGATCGGCCTGATGGGCGCCAAGGCCCGCAAGGACGGCCAGATGGTGGAGGCCGCCAAGATCTTCCTGGGTGGTTCCATGGATGCCGAGCCGAGGCTGGCCGAACTCCACGACAAGGGTGTGCCGCTCAGCGACCTGCCGGATGTGCTTGAGCAGCTGCTCGTGGAGCGCTTCGGCGCCCGCCGCCGGCCAACGCCAGCCTGAATTGTTGCTGACCACGGCGAATGCTCTGACGTCACCGGACGTGCCAGCACAGCCCCCGCCATTGCCGTCACCAGCTCAGTGCCAGAGCCTGGCCTCCGCTTTGCCATGCTTTCCCTATCCGCCGCCACGCCCCGTCGGGGATCGTCCGAGCAGGAGGGCGTTCTGTCCTGGTCTGGAATCAACTTGAACCACGCCGATGCGCCGTTCCGATTGCCGCCCTGCGGCCATCCGGATCGCTTGCTGGTGCTGCAGCGCTGGCGCCGGACCCCCGGTTGGCAGCCCACGGGTTGGGTGAATGCGATCGAGGACGGCTCCGTGACCGTCGATGTCGATCTGCTCACGGTGCTGGCAGAACGCCTGGATGGGCCATCGGCCCTGCGCCTGCTGCGTTGGTGGTCGCAGCTGCCGAGCCCTGATCTCCGCTGGCCACCCCTGATTGGACGGGTTCGCGATCCACAGCTGGCGGCCTGGCTGCGGGATCGTTTGGCCAGCCCAGACCGGCCTGGAGCCCCTGCGATGGCCGCTTGCCTGTTGCCCCTCCTGGGCTTCCAGCGTCAGCCCCAGGACGGGGCTTTGTTGGCCCGCTGGGCCCTGGCTCCGCAGCCCGGTGCGGTGCGGCGAGCTGCCCTGGAGGGATTGGCCGTTGGTCTCAGTGCCTGGCCACAGGCCGCCCTGGCGTCATGGCTGCGGGGCCTCGCTGCCGACCTCGATCCCTCCCTCGCCGCGGCGGCGGTGGATCTGCTGGCCCGTTTGTCCACGGCCCGCGTCCAGTTGGTCGCTCTGGCAGGTGTGCCCCTGGATGCTGCGGTGGAGCAGCGGCGTCAGCGGCGGCTGGCTGCGCTGCCGCTCCCCCAGGTCATGGCAAGCCCCCTGCTGCTGGTGGTGCACGGCCGTGCCGGCGGGGTGGTGCCGCCGGATCTGCTGGAGCTGGCAGACGAGCTGGAGCGGCGCCGCCGGGCGCCGGTGTTGGTGCAGGCCCTCACTGGCGAGCCGCCCGCGCCTCCTGTTGCAGGAGGCGCGGCCAGCGCGCTGCCGCTCACCCTGGTGCCGCTGATGCTGTTGCCGGGCGGCCATGTGCGCCAGGACATCCCGGCCATCGCGGCCCATTGGCGGCTGCAGGGCGCCGTGCGGCGGCGGCCTTTTCTGGGCGCCTGGCCCGCCTGGCAACGCGCCCTGGCGGCGGAGCTGGCGGCCCTGGCTTCGGTCGGGGCCGCCGATCCCCAGTCTCCTGGCCAGCCCCCACCCCAGCCCTTGCTGCTGCACCATCCACTGGAGGGCCCGCTGGCCCGGCGCTTCTTCGCCCATCTGGAGGCATGCACGGGCGCCCGCTGCGTGCCCGCTTCATACAGTGACCCCAGTGGCGAGGGTCTCCTGAGCAGCCTGATCCCAGCCTCGATCGCCGGCCCTCCAGCACCGCCTCCCCTGCTGCCCCTGGCCCTGGCCGCCAACCGGCTCACCGACAACCTGGCCTCTCTCGTGGGTCCCCCGCTGTTGCAGCGTCCCCGCTTCCGTCAGCTGCTGTTGGCTGAGCTGGAGTCCCTGCCATGAGCGCCACCAACCCGCCGGGAAGCGGTCATGCCGGGCCGGGCACGGTGTATCTGGTGGGGGCGGGCCCGGGGGATCCCGATCTGCTCACGGTGAAGGCCCAGCGCCTGCTGCAGCAGTGCGATGCGCTGGTGTACGACTCCCTCGTGCCGCGGGAGGTGCTGGCCCTGGTGCCGGATACCGCTGAGAAGCGTTTCGTGGGCAAGCGCCGCGGCCACCACTCGGTGCCCCAGCCCTCCACCAATGCGGTGCTGGTGGAGCTGGCGGGCCGCTGCCGCTGTGTGGTGCGGCTCAAGGGTGGTGATCCGTTCCTGTTCGGCCGCGGCGGTGAGGAGGCCGCCCACCTGGAGCGCCAGGGTGTGCCCGTGGAAGTGGTGCCGGGGGTGACCGCGGGCATTGCTGCGCCGGCCTATCTGGGAATTCCGGTGACCCACCGGCGGGCCGGCAGCTCCGTCACCTTCGTGACCGGCCATGAGGAGATCGACAAAGCGCGGCCCGGCGTCGACTGGCGCGGCCTGGCCTGCAGCAGCGACGGCTTGGTGATCTACATGGGCCTGCACAACCTGCCGCACATCTGCGAGGAGCTGATCGCGGGGGGGCTCGATCCGTCGACGCCCGCAGCCGCGGTGCAGCAGGGCACGGTGCGCGGTCAGCGCTGGGTGATTGCGGAATTGGCCCAGCTGGCAGCGGAGGTGTGCCGCGCGGCGTTGGCCTCCCCCTCGATCGTGGTGATCGGTGAAGTGGTGAATCAGCGGGTTGCCTCCTGTGCTCCCGAGCCGGCGGCGGTGGAGATGCCGATCCCCTTCTGAACCCTCCAGGGGCACCTGCCCTGGCCCGCCTGTCCCAACCAGCCGGTGAACCGGTCTGTGGAAAGGGGGATTGGGTAGTCGATGCAACGGCCGGGATCGGGGTGGTGCGGTTCATTGGTTCCTTGCTTCGGTGCCGGCCGGTCGGTGCCTCTTCCCATGTCTGCCAACCCCCTGCAACACGACGCCTCCCTGCGCGAAAGCCGATCTGTGGCGCCCGGAACGGCGCCGATGTTTGAGTTGGTCCCCTATGAAAAGTTTCGCGATACCCCGGCTGTTCGTTTTTTCGATATCACCGTCGCCTCGTCGAATGCCCGCGATCTGGTGATTCACGCTGGTCCGGCTGTCAGTCCCCCCGATGAGGACAAGACCGGCGCCTGGCAGTTCTATCTGCATCCCCACCAGGAGGACAACCTGCTGGCCTTGCATGGCGGGCGCACGTTTTATCTGGTGAATTTCGGCTGGAATTATCCGTATCACATTGTTCGCCTGGACACCGGCGGCGACATTCTGCGCATTCCGCCGGGCACCTTTCATCGTTCTGTCTCCGATCCGGATGGCTCGGTGGTGCTCAACCAGGCTGTCCGTGCGGAAGGTGCCAGCGTGGTGCGTGAGTTTCGTGTCTACAACAGTCGACGGATTCCGCGTCTGTTTGCCACCACCTTCAAAACGGCCCCCTTGCCGAAGTTGCATGGGGTGAGCTGGTGACGCGGCGCCTGGCCTGACGGCCATGGGCATCCAACGCCTCAGGGGGACGGTACGGCCACGGCCGTCTCCTGGATCTCCGCTTCGATGTTCCACTCCAGGGCGCTTTCAACGCCGCCGGGACCCGAGAAGCTGCCGGTGATGGCTGCCGTGAGTTCCGGTTTCGAGGAGGTGGCCAGGGTGATGTAGCGATCGTCGATCACGCCCATGCCGCTGGGGTCGAAGCCCCGCCAACCAGCGCCGGGCAGGTACACCTCCGCCCAGGCGTGCAGGTCGTAGCGCTCGGGTTTCGGCTCCACCAGGTGGTAGCCGCTTACGAACCGGGCCGGCAGCCCGACGCAGCGGCAGGCTTCCACCATCAGCATGGCCAGGTCGCGGCAGGACCCCACCCGCTCCTTGAGGGTGCGGCCGGCGGGCCAGGCGGGGCCCACGTGGCGCTGGGTGTACTTCACCCGGTCCTGGATCATTTCCACCAGCTGCTGCAGGAACATCAACGCCCGCTGATCGCTCCCCATCAGTGCCTCCTGGGCCATGTCCACCGCCGCGGGATCGTGCTGGCCGTTGGGCAGCCAGCCCTCGAGGCTGCCGGTCAGGTCGCCGTTCAGGTGGCCCACCGGATAAGGCAGCAGCGGTTCGTTGTCTTCCAGGCAGGCCTGCAGCAGCGGCGCTGTTTCGGTTTCCACCAGGCTGCTGGCCCGCACGATGAAGGCCTCTGCGGCACCACTGAAGCGGGCCCGCAGGATCTCATCGCCACTGGCCGCCACCAGGGGATAGAGCCGCCCGGGCTCCGGGCTGATGGCCAGCTGAAAATCCAGCAGCCGCTGGAAACCGTGGCCCCTGGGCTTCAGGCAGAAGCGGTGGGGGCCCAGCAGCACGGGAGCGCTGTACCGGTAGGTGAAGGTGTGGTTTACGCGGGCACGCATGCGGGCTCGGCGATGAAGTAGCGCTGCTCGATCAGATCATGGAGCCGGTTGAGGTCGCTCTGCAGGGCATCGATCGATTCATGCAGTCCTCCGGCGATCAGCGCGTCGATGCGGGTGTAGCTCCAGCGGGCCAGGGTGAGCCCGCTGAGGCATTCGAGATCATCCGGGGCACCGGGCACCGCCTGGCCTCGCACGATCTTGAGGGTGTCGTTGATGCGCTCCAGGCAGTAGCGCACCGACCGCGGGAAGATCGGGTCAAGCAGCAGAAAGGAGGCCACGGCTTTGGGTTCGATCGCCTGTTGGCGCGACTGTCGGAACATCTGATAGGCCCCGGCACTGCGCAGCAGGGAGATCCACTGCAGTTCATCCAGCACCCCGCCCACCTCGTCGGGGGAAGGCAGCAGCAGGAAGTACTTCACATCGAGGATGCGGGTGGTTTTTTCGGCCCGCTCGAGCACCCGTCCCAGCCGGCTGAACTGCCAGGAGAGATCGCGGCTCAGGGTGGCGTCGGTGATGCCATAGAAGAGCTGGCAGGCGCGGCGGATGTCGCGCAGCTGCTCCTGGGGCGGCTGTTTCCAGAAGCCCGCGTTGTCGAGCAGGGTCCAATAGATGTCATTGAGCTGCTCCCACATCTCGGTGGTGATCACATCGCGGATCTGGCGGGCGTTCTCCCGGGCGATGGCCATGCAGTTCACCACGCTGTTGGGGTTGCCTTCGGAGCGCACCAGAAAGTCCACCACCTGTTCGGGGCGGCCTTCCGGGTAGAGGCGATCGAACAGCTCCCGGTCGCCGCTGGCATCGATCAGCGGCAGCCAGGGCTCGGCACTGCCGGGCGGGCAGTCGAGGGCCATGGCCTCGCTCACCTCCACAAACCGTGAAATGTTCTCGGCCCGCTCCACGTAGCGGTTGATCCAGTAGAGCGAATCGGCGACGCGGCTCAGCATGATTCTTCACTCACGATCCAGGTGTCCTTGCAACCGCCCCCCTGGGAGGAGTTGACCACCAGGGAGCCCCGGCGCAGGGCCACGCGGGTGAGGCCGCCGGGACTGACCCAGGCCCCTTTGCCACGCAGGACGTAGGGCCGCAGGTCGACATGGCAGGGGAACAGTTCGCCCTCGCTCAGGGATGGAACGGTGGAGAGTTCGAGGGTGGGCTGGGCGATGTAATTGCGGGGATCGGCCTGAATCTTGGTGGCGAATTCAGCGATCTCCTCCTGGCTGGCATGTGGACCGATCAGCATGCCGTAGCCCCCGGCCTCGGCTACCGCCTTCACCACCAGCTCACCCAGATGGGCCAGCACGTAAGCCCGGTCATCCTCCCTGGAGCAGAGGTAGGTGGGCACGTTTTCGATGATCGGCTCCTCGCCCAGGTAATAGCGGATCATCTCCGGCACGTAGGCGTAGATCAGCTTGTCGTCGGCCACGCCGGTGCCGGGCGCATTGGCGATCGCCACCCGGCCCGCCCGGTAGGCCGACATCAACCCCCGCACCCCCAGCATCGAATCGCTGCGGAACACCGCTGGATCGAGGAAATCGTCGTCGATGCGCCGGTAGATCACATCCACCGGTTCGAGGCCGGCGGTGCTGCGCATCCACACCCGGTCGTCCTGACAGATCAGGTCGAGACCCTCCACCAGCTGGATGCCCATCTGCTGGGCCAGGTAGCTGTGCTCGAAGTAGGCGCTGTTGAACACCCCGGGGGTGAGCAGCACCACCTTGGGCGCCTCCGTCCAGGGGGCGAGCTCCCGCAGGGTCTGCAGCAGGTGGGAGGGGTAGTCGTCGATCGGTTGCACCGTGCGTCCTGAGAACAGGCTCGGGAACATCCGCTTCATCACCCTTCGGTTTTCCAGGAAGTAGGCCACGCCGGAGGGGCAGCGCAGGTTGTCTTCCAGCACCCGCCACGTTCCCTGGCCGTCGCGCACCAGATCCAGGCCGGAGATGTGGCACCAGCGGCCCAGGGGAGGCTGGAATCCCTGCAGCTGGGGACGCCAGCCCTGGGAGCTCTCCACGTCCTCCCGTGGGATCAAGCCGTCGCTCAGGATCCGCTGGGGGCCGTAGACATCGGCCAGGAACAGGTCGATCGCTTCAAGACGCTGAAACAGGCCCTGCTCCAGGGTCTGCCAGTCGCCGCTGCTGATCAGGCGTGGCAGGGGATCAAAGGGAAGGATGCGCTCACCGCCCTGGCTGCCGGAGCCGTTGAGGCGAAAGGTGGCCCCCAGGCGCCGCAGCAGCACGCCGGCCGCGACGTGGTTGCGATTGAGCTCATCGAGGCCGAGTTGGCCCAGGGAGGACAAAAGGGGGCTCAGGGCGCTGCGCGGCTCATCGACGGCGCTGAAATATTCGTCGAAGCCCCCATTGGGTTTGTATTCGGTAAACATGCCGGACCGCTGGGCGTGGCCGGATCATGTCCACCCGCAGGGGTTGGTGCCGGTGTGGATTGATACGAAAGATCAGCTACACCAGGCCAACTACAGAAGAAAGTAGCGCTGGGCCATCGGCAGCACCGCGGCGGGTTCGCAGGTGAGCAGCTCGCCGTTGGCGAACACCTCGTAGGTCTGTGGGTCCACCTCGACCCGGGGCAGGGCGGTGTTGTTGCGCATCTGTGCCTTGCCGATGCCGCCGCGGGTGTTCACCACCGGCACGCAGGGCCGTTGCAGCCCCAGCTTCCGGGGCACGTCCGCATCGAGGGCGGCCTGGCTCACGAATGTGAGGCAGCTGGGGGCCAGGGCTCCTCCAAAAGCGGCGAACATCGGCCGGCCATGTACAGGCCCGGGGGTGGGAATCGAGGCGTTGGCATCACCCATCTGAGCCCATACGATCGAGCCTCCCTTGATCACCAGCTCCGGTTTCACGCCGAAAAAGCCTGGCTTCCACAGCACAAGATCGGCCAGTTTGCCCACTTCCACCGAGCCGATCTGGGAGTCGAGCCCGTGGGCGATGGCCGGGTTGATCGTGGTCTTGGCGATGTAGCGCTTGAGGCGGGTGTTGTCGTTGCGCCCTCCGTTGGAAGCGGCGTCTTCCGGAAGCGGCCCGCGCTGCACCTTCATCTTGTGGGCGGTCTGGAAGGTGCGGGTGATCACTTCGCCCACCCGGCCCATGGCCTGGGAGTCGCTGGCGATGATCGAGAAGGCGCCCAGGTCGTGAAGGATGTCCTCGGCGGCGATCGTTTCGCGGCGGATGCGCGATTCGGCGAAGGCCACATCCTCCGGGATCCTCGGATCCAGGTGGTGGCACACCATCAACATGTCCAGGTGTTCCTCGAGGGTGTTCACCGTGTACGGCCGGGTGGGGTTGGTGCTGCTGGGCAGCACGTTGGCCTCACCGCAGATCTTGATGATGTCGGGGGCATGGCCACCGCCCGCCCCCTCGGTGTGGAAGGTGTGGATCGTGCGGCCGCCGATGGCGCGGATCGTGTCTTCCACGAACCCCGCTTCGTTGAGGGTGTCGCTGTGGATGCACACCTGCACATCCAGCTGGTCGGCCACCGTGAGGCAGCAGTCGATGGCCGCCGGGGTGGTGCCCCAGTCTTCGTGCAGCTTGAGGCCGCAGGCACCGGCCCGCACCTGCTCCTCGATCGCTTCGGGCGTGGAGGCGTTGCCCTTGCCGTAGAACCCCAGGTTCACCGGCAACCCTTCCGCCGCCTGCAGCATGCGGCCGATGTGGAAGGCGCCGGGGGTGCAGGTGGTGGCGTTGGTGCCGGTGGCCGGGCCGGTGCCGCCCCCCAGCAGGGTCGTCACACCACTGGCCAGGGCGGTTTCGATCTGCTGGGGGCAGATGAAGTGCACGTGGGTGTCGATCGAGCCCGCCGTGAGGATGTGACCCTCGCCGGCGATCGCCTCGGTGCCTGGGCCCACCACAATGGAAACGCCAGCCTGGGTATCGGGGTTGCCCGCTTTGCCGATGGCACAGATGCGCCCGTCGCGCAGGCCGATGTCGGCCTTGACGATCCCCCACCAGTCGAGGATCAGGGCGTTGGTGATCACGGTGTCCACCGCCCCATCGGCGCGGGTGGTCTGGGCCTGGCCCATGCCGTCGCGGATCACCTTGCCGCCGCCGAATTTCACCTCGTCGCCGTAGACCGTGAAATCCTTCTCCACCTCCAGGATGAGTTCGGTGTCAGCCAGCCGCAGCCGATCCCCCGTGGTGGGGCCGTAGGTCTCGGCGTAAGCGCGGCGGGAGATGCGATAGGCCATGAGGATGGGGGTGCGTGGGGCGCTAGTCGAGGGGGCCGTTCACCAGGCCGTTGAAGCCGAACACGCGGCGCTCGCCGGCAAACGGCACCAGCTGCACCTCGCGGCTGTCCCCGGGCTCGAAGCGGATGGCTGTGCCGGCGGGAATGTCGAGCCGCAGGCCACGGGTGGCGTCGCGGTCGAATTTGAGGGCGCCGTTGGCCTCGTGGAAGTGGAAATGGGAGCCCACCTGCACCGGCCGATCGCCGGTGTTGGCCACCAGCACGGTGGTGACGGGCCGGCC
This sequence comes from Cyanobium sp., assembly GCA_044371095.1. GTDB lineage: Bacteria > Cyanobacteriota > Cyanobacteriia > PCC-6307 > Cyanobiaceae > Cyanobium_A. Next base: position 17,503 of record JBILUH010000027.1, on the reverse strand, counting down.
GGCGTTGAGTTCCAGCTCGCCGGGCTCGGGGATCAGTTCGCCGGGGATCAGGGGGGGCATCAGGGTGCGGGCGGGGGATCAGCGGATGGGGTCGTGCAGGGTCACGAGCTTGGTGCCGTCGGGAAACATCGCTTCGATCTGCACTTCGCTCACCAGCTCCGGGATGCCCTCCATCACCTGGTCGCGGCTGAGCCAGGTGCTGCCCTCGGCCATCAACGCGGCCACGCTTTTGCCATCGCGGGCCCCTTCCAGCACCTGGAAGCTGAGCCAGGCCACGGCCTCGGGGTGATTCAGCTTGAGACCGCGGTTGAGCCGCCGCTCCGCCAGCAGGGCGGCGGTGACGATCAGCAGCTTGTCCTTTTCCTGAGGGGTGAGATGCATCGCCCGGCTCGCATCGCCCGACTCTGGCAGGAACGGGTTCCGGCGTCCCGTTCAGCTTGAACCTCCAGGCGGTGATGCCAGCGGTTGTTCCTGGAAAGGCCACACCCGGGGCAGTTCCGGGGCGGGCAGGCCGCGCAGGGCCCGGATGCGCGCCCACAGCCGGGTGAACCAGAAGCGTGCGGCCTGGCTCGAGGGCCCCCGGTAGCGGGCGATCAGTCCCTGGGCCAGGGCGCCGCAGGCCATGCTGCCCTCGAGGCCCAGGCGATCCCTGCGGCAGTCGGCCAGCAGCTCGGCCAGAGCGGCAGCCGCCAGGGGTCCCGGGGCGGCCCACACCAGGGATCCCAGCACCGGTTGGCCGGCCATGCCGTGCGCGCCCTCCAGGCTGGCTGCGCTGATCTCCAGCGGATCCACCAGCTCCCAGTGCGGTTCGCCGGGCCCGAGCCGGCGGATGCGCAGGCGGGAGCGCCAGAAGCCTGCGCCCAGGGTTTCGCCGGCGGCGCTGCGGCCCAGCCGCACCACGTCCATGCCCAGCCAGCTGGCCCCGGGCGCCAGCTCCACTTCCACGGTCTGCTCCAGCAGCCCGCCGGCAAACAGCACCAGCTCCTGGGGCAGCCATTCCAGATCGCTGCCGGGCTCCAGGTTGAAGTGGAGCGCCTGTCGGGCCCACTGGCCTTCGGGCGCCAGCCTGGAGCGCCCCACGGTGCCGTACACCTTCTGGGCGGCTGCGCTGGTGAGCAGGGCCCGGCTGCGGGGTTCCAGGCTGGCGCGAATCGTGAGTTGGTCGCCCCCCACCAGCCCGCCGGCGGTATGGAGCAGGGGTAGTTCGCAGCGGCCATCGGCGTGTTGAAACGCCCGCTGCAGCTTCAGCGGTGCGGTGGCCCCCCCCTGGTGCGTCGTGACCGGCGTCGCCGCCTGTGGTGCCAGGAACCGCAGCTCGGCGCTGCTGTGCCAGCGGCCGGCGGAGCTGGGCGCGCTGAGGCTGCTCAGGGCCATGGCTGGGGAAACCTGCTCCAGGCAAGCTGATCAGGTTCCATGCTGCCGCCGCGATGGCCAGGTCTGCGCCTGCTGCCCAGCCCCTGGTGCTGCGTCAGCGGTGCCTGAACGGCCCGATGTCGGCCGATGGGGCTCTGGAGCTGGCTCTCACGGCTGAGGAGCGCACCCGGTTGCGGGGCCAGCGGCATACCCGTTGCGGCCGGGAGCTGCTGTTGCAGCTGCCCCGGGGCGGGGCCCTGGAGCCGGGGGAATGGCTGGGGTCCACGGCGGAGGCTCCGCTGGTGCAGGTGCAGGCGGCACCGGAGGCCCTGATCCAGGTGCGAAGCGCCGATCCCCTGGCCCTGTTGCAGGCCGCGTACCACCTGGGCAATCGCCATGTGGCGATGGAGATCCATCCTGCCGAGCTGCGGCTGCTGGCCGATCCCGTGCTGGCCCATTTGTTGGAGCACCGCGGCTTGCAGGTGGGGCATCTGCAGGCACCCTTCCAGCCGGAAACGGGTGCCTACGGCCACCCCTCTTCCCACCCGCACTCCCACCACCCCACCTCCAGCCATGACCACTAGCCAGCTGCGGTTGTTCCAGCTGATCAGCCCGGCCCTGCCGGTGGGGGCTTTCAGCTATTCAGAGGGGCTGGAGGTGCTGGTGCAGCACGGTCAGCTGGCCGATGGCGCCGCGGTGGCCGCCTGGCTGGAGGCCGAGCTGTGCCGTGGGGCCCTGACGTTGGAGGCCGCCAGCCTGCCCCGGTTGCTGGTGGCTCAGGCGGCTGAACTGCGCGACCGCGACAGCTGGTTGCTGGCCCTGCGCGAAGCGGCGGAGGTGCGCGCCCAGCAGCGCCAGATGGGGGCCTCGCTGCTGCGGCTGTTGGCAGATCTGGGCTTTGATCCGCCGGCTCTGGATCTGGCCTGGCCGGCGGCCTTTGCCCTGGCCGGCCGGGCCCTGGAGATCCCCGCCGCGGCACTGGTGGAGGCCTATCTCTATGGCTGGGTGGCGAGCCAGCTCAGCGCGGCGGTGCGATTGGTGCCGCTGGGGCCCACGGAAGCCCAGCGGTTGCAGCTCGGGCTGGCGCCGTTGATCGCCGCGCGCGCCGCCGAGCTGGCAGCAGCCGATCCCGATCGGCTCTGGAGCGGAGGGGTGGGATCGGGCCTGGCCCAGTTGCGCCATGCCGAGCTCTACTCCAGGCTGTTTCGTAGCTGAGAGCTTCCGATGAGCAAGCTGCGCGTGGGCGTGGCCGGGCCGGTGGGCTCAGGGAAAACCGCGCTGGTGGAGGCCCTCTGCCGGCGGCTGCGCGATCAGCTGCAGCTGGCGGTGGTGACCAACGACATCTACACCCAGGAGGATGCCCAGTTCCTCACCCGCGCCGGAGCCCTGGAGCCCGAACGGATCCGTGGCGTGGAAACGGGCGGCTGCCCTCACACCGCCATCCGTGAAGACTGCTCGATCAACCGGGCGGCGGTGGCGGAGTTGGAGGCGGCGTTTCCCGATCTGGATCTGGTGCTGGTGGAGAGCGGCGGCGACAACCTGGCCGCCAGCTTCAGCCCCGAGCTCGTGGACCTCTGCATCTACGTGATCGACGTGGCCGCCGGGGACAAGATTCCGCGCAAGGGCGGGCCGGGCATCACCCGCTCCGATCTGCTGGTGATCAACAAGATCGATCTGGCGCCGATGGTGGGCGCGAGCCTTGAGGTGATGGAGGCCGACACTGAGCGCATGCGGGGCGGCCGCCCCTGGTGTTTCACCAACATCCGCACCGGTGAGGGGCTGGAGGCGGTGGAGCAGTTTCTGTGGGCCCAGCTACCTTGATTTGGTAGGAATCGCTACAGAAGGTGCCAGCTCTGCATTGTGGATTTGGCTTGGATTCTGCTTCGCAGATGTCTCCGGCTGAGCGGTTGCAAAAACTGTAGCAACTGCTACATGGCGGAGTGTTGGTAGCTGGATACTTTCCAAGTCACCGCTGAACCGCAGCGGACCATTCAGAGGTTGTCCCGTAGGAGTTTTTATGAATTCTTCCCTCATGCGCAAAGCGGCCATGCGTTACGTCGCTGGTGCGACGGCGGTGGCGGCCAGCCTCTCGCTGGTGGCCTGCGGCGGCGGTGAGCAAGCTTCCGGCCAATTCGATGGCGAAGTGAAGGTGGGCATCCTTCACTCCCGCTCCGGCACCATGGCCATCTCCGAAAACACGGTGGCCGAAGCCGAGCTGATGGCCATCGACGAGATCAACGCCAAAGGTGGCGTGAAAATCGACGGCAAGAAGCTGAAGATTGTTCCCGTTGAGGAAGACGGCGCTTCCGATTGGCCCACCTTTGCTGAAAAGGCCAAGAAGCTGATCGATCAGGATCAGGTGGCTGTGGTGTTCGGCGGTTGGACCTCCGCCAGCCGTAAGGCCATGCTGCCGGTGTTCGAAGCCAAGGATCACTTCCTCTTCTACCCGATTCAGTACGAAGGTCAGGAGTGTTCTAAGAACATCTTCTACAGCGGTGCTGCCCCCAACCAGCAGGCTGAGCCTGCCGTGGACTGGCTGCTGAAGAACAAGGGCAAGGACTTCTTCCTGGTGGGTTCGGACTACGTCTATCCGCGTACCGCCAACACCATCATGAAGGAGCAGCTCAAGGCTTCTGGTGGCAAGGTTGTGGGTGAGGACTACCTGCCCCTCGGCAACACCGAAGTGGCTCCGATCATCGCCAAGATCAAGCAGGCCCTGCCCAAGGGCGGTGTGATCGTGAACACCCTCAACGGTGACAGCAACGTTGCCTTCTTCAAGCAGATGAAGGCCGCCGGTATCACCCCGGCCAACGGCTACTCGATCATGAGCTTCTCGATCGCCGAAGAGGAGATCGCCGCCATTGGTCCTGAGTACCTCGAGGGCACCTACGCCGCCTGGAACTATTTCCAGAGCCTCGATACCCCCGCTTCCAAGAAGTTCACCGCAGACTTCAAGGCCAAGTACGGCGACAATCGGGTCACCAATGATCCCGCCGAAGCCGCTTACATGATGGTGTACCTGTGGGCCGCTGCTGCCGAGAAGGCCAACAGCGTGGATGACAACAAGGTGCGTGAGGCCCTGGTTGGCGTGAGCTTCGAGGCTCCCGAAGGCAAGGTGACCGTGCAGCCCAACCACCACGTCGAGAAGCTCGTGCTGATCGGTGAGGTGCAGAAGGACGGCATGTTCAAGATCCTCGAGAACAAGGGCTTCGTGAAGCCCGTGGCCTGGAACCAGTACGTGCCCGAAACCAAGGGCTACACCTGCGACTGGACCCAGAAGCGTCCCGACGCCGGCAAGTTCAAGATGTGAGCCCAGGGCTCGCGTTTCGCGTCCTGACCAGGGGGAGCATTGTCTCCCCCTCTTTTATTTCTCCTGTTGTTTCCCTTTGCTGAGCCCTTCTGGGCGCCATGGATCTTCTCTACGACACACTCTTCAACGGCCTGGCCATCGGCTCCGTGCTGGTGCTGGCGGCCCTGGGATTGGCCGTGGTCTTCGGCCTGATGGGCGTCATCAACATGGCCCACGGCGAGTTGATGATGCTGGGTGCTTACACCACATTTGTGGTGCAAAACCTTTTCAAAAATGGCCCTCTGGAAGGGTTCTTCCCGCTCTACATCCTGGTGGCGATCCCGCTGGCCTTTCTGGTGAGTGGCCTGGCTGGTTTGCTGTTGGAGAAAACGGTGATTCGGCGGCTCTATGGCCGGCCCCTCGAAACGTTGCTGGCCACCTGGGGCGTGAGTTTGATCCTTCAGCAGTTTGTGCGCTCCGTGAGCAGTGCCTTCGTGATCGGCCTGGTGGTGGCCGTCGCTCTGGGCCTGGTGGCACCGCGGCTCTTGCCCAGGGCCTGGTCACAGCGCCGTTGGGCGCCCGTGCTCGGGGTGGCCACTTGGGTGACCGCCGGCCTGCTCGGCATCGCCCTGGCCTCCGGCTTGGGTGGCGTGCGGGTGCTGGATCAGCCCTGGTTCAGTGCCCGCAACATTGATGTCACCGCGCCGGTTTGGCTGCGGGGATCGGTGGATCTGGGTGCCGTCAACATGCCCACGGCTCGCCTGTTCATCATTGCCCTCACGGCCCTGGCCCTGGTGGCCGTGCATTGGTTTCTGCAGAAGAGTGTCTGGGGGATCCGCATTCGTGCCGTCACCCAGAACCGCTCGATGAGCGACTGCCTGGGGATCCCCACGGAAACCGTCGACGCGCTTACGTTCCTGGTGGGATCTGGCTTGGCCGGGGTCGCGGGTGTGGCTGTCACGTTGTTGGGCTCGGTGGGCCCCAACCTCGGTGGCAATTACATCGTCGACTGTTTCATGGTGGTGGTGCTTGGAGGGGTCGGCAAACTCCTTGGCACCGTGGTGGCTGCCCTGGGCATCGGCGTGCTCAGCTACGTCATCGGTTCGGGTTCGCTGTTGCTGGTGTGGCCGGCGATGCCGGCAGGCCTTAATGAGCTGGTCACCTTCTTTGCCACCACGTCGATGGCCAAGGTGCTGGTGTTCGGTCTGATCGTGGTGTTCCTGCAGTTCAGGCCGGCGGGCCTGTTTCCGCAGAAGGGCCGCATGGTGGAGGCCTGAGCGATGCCGAAACTGCGCACCTGGCTGCCTTGGCTGCTGCTCGTGGCAGCTGGTCTGATTCTTCCGGCGATCCTGCCGCCCTTCCGGCTCAATCTGCTGGGCCGCTTCCTCTCCCTGGGGATCGTGGCCTTAGGGATCGATTTGATCTGGGGCTTCACGGGGATGCTGAGCCTGGGGCAGGGCATCTTCTTTGCCCTCGGTGGCTATGCCGTCGGCATGCACCTGCAGCTCCTGGCCCTGGCACCGGGTGAACTGCCTGAATTCTTTGGCCTTTACGGGGTGAAGGCCCTGCCGGCTTTCTGGCAACCGTTCCATTCACCTTTGTTTACCGGTCTGTGTATCTGGGTCCTGCCGGCCCTGGTGGCTGGGGTGCTCGGCTATCTGGTGTTTCGCAACCGCATCAAGGGGGTCTATTTCTCGATCCTCACCCAGGCGGCCCTGCTGGTGTTCTTCAACTTCTTCAACGGCCAGCAGAAGCTGATCAACGGCACCAACGGCCTCAAAACCGACACGGCCCGGATCTTCGGGGAGCTGGTGGGCAGCGATTCCATGCAGCGCAATCTCTTCTGGCTCACCCTGGTGCTGGTGGTGGCGGCCTGGGCGCTGTGCCGCTGGCTCACCCGCGGCCGTTTCGGGGATGCCCTGATCGCCATCCGCGACGACGAGCCGCGGCTGCGCTTCACCGGCTACAACCCCACCGCCTACAAGACCCTGGTGTTCGCCATTGCGGGTGCGATGGCTGGCGTCAGCGGGGCTTTGTACACCGTGCAGTCGGGCATCGTTTCGCCCCAGTACATGGCGGTGCCCTTCTCGATCGAGATGGTGATCTGGGTGGCGGTGGGCGGCCGCGGCACCCTGATCGGTGCGGTGCTCGGAGCCGTCTTGATCAACTACGCCAAGTCACTGGTCAGTGAGCAGTTGCCGGAAACCTGGCTGTTCATTCAGGGCGGCCTGTTTCTGCTGGTGGTCACAGCCCTACCCGATGGGTTGGTGGGCTGGTGGCGCCAGGGCGGCCCCCGTCAGATTCAGGCGATGGTGGGTTGGCCGCCGGTTGCGCCCACCTATCCCGGCCTGGATCTTGATCCCGCTGTGCAGGCCGAACGCGAAGCCCTTGGCTCCACTCCTGGAGGTGCTCCATGACCGTGTCCCCTTCCACCCCGGTGCTTGAGCTGCGTCAGGTGAGCGTCAGCTTCGATGGCTTCTGGGCTCTCAACGACCTCAATTTGTCCCTGGCTCCCGGTGAGCTGCGGGCCGTGATTGGCCCCAATGGTGCCGGCAAAACCACCTTCCTGGATGTGATCACCGGCAAGGTGCGCCCCACCAAAGGGGATGTCGTGTTCCGAGGGCGCTCACTGCTGGGGATTGCCGAGCACCGCATCGCTCGGCTCGGCATCGGCCGCAAGTTTCAAACGCCCCGGGTGTATCAAAACCTCTCCCCCCGGCGCAATCTCGAGCTGGCGGTGAAGGGCAGCCACGCGCCCTTCAGCCTGTTGTTCGGCCGCCTCGACAGCCGCCAACGCGACCGTGTTCAGCAGCTGCTGGGGGTGGTGGGTCTGGAGGCCCATGCCTCCCAGCGGGCTGGCAGCTTGTCCCACGGCCAGAAGCAGTGGCTGGAGATCGCCATGCTGCTGGCGCAGGATCCCTATGTGCTGCTGGTGGATGAGCCTGTCGCCGGCCTCTCCGAAGAGGAAACCGAGCGCACCGGGGCCCTGTTGCGCAGCCTGGCCGGTGATCACACCGTGCTGGTGATCGAGCACGACATGGACTTCATCCGCGAGCTTGATTGTCCGGTCACCGTGCTGCACGAGGGCCACGTGCTGTGCGAGGGCCCGATGGATGCCGTGCAGAGCGATCCCCGGGTGATCGAGGTGTACCTCGGAGTCGAGGACGACGCATGATCTCTTCCCCCACCATGACCCCCCCATCCCATCCCCCCCAGGGCGAGGCCGGCCACCTGCTGAGTGTGCGCGGGCTGAACGTCTACTACGGGGAGAGCCATATTCTCCGCAACGTCGACCTCTCCATCGCGCCGGGTCAGATGGCCTGCTTGATCGGCCTCAATGGCGTCGGCAAGACGACCCTGCTGAAGTCGATCATCGGCCTGGTGCCCCAGCGCAGTGGTCGCATCGACCTGGCCGGCAGTGCCTGCGGCGGCTTGCCGCCCCATCGCCGGGCCCGGGCCGGCATCGGCTACGTGCCCCAGGGCCGGGAGATCATCCCCCAGCTCACCGTGCGGGAAAACCTGTTGCTGGGTTTGGAAGCTCTACCGGGGGGCATGGCGCGTCATCGCCATATCGATCCGCTGGTGTTCGAGCTGTTTCCGGTGCTGGAGACCTTTCTGGCCCGCCGCGGCGGCGACCTCTCCGGTGGCCAGCAGCAGCAGCTGGCGATCGCCCGCGCCCTGCTGGGTAAGCCTCGCCTGTTGCTGCTGGATGAGCCCACCGAAGGCATCCAGCCCTCCGTGGTGCTCGACATTCAACGGGCCGTGGCCCGGATCATTCGCGAAACGGGGATTTCCGTGTTGTTGGTGGAGCACCACGCCAGCTTCGTGCGCCAGGCCGATTGGTACTACGCCATGCAGAAGGGGGGCATTGTGGCCAGTGGCTCCACCGCCGACCTCAGCAAGGAGATGATCCAGCGCTTCCTGAGTGTCTGAGGCTTCGGCGGCTGGTGACACGTTGGTTGTCTGAGGCCCGCTCCCTGGCTAGGAGTGGTTCAAGCCCATTCCTTGGATTGTTGATGCGCGCTTCCTTTGTTGCCGCTGCCACCGCTGGCCTCTGCAGCACCGGTCTCCTGGCGGGATCCTTGTCTGCCCAGGCGCAGACCTGTCAGTTTCTGGCCCCCGTCGGTGGCGATGGTGTCACCAACATCGTCACCAAGACGATCGGTCCGGGCAATCCCTTTGGCCGCCCGAACTGGAACACCGATTTCTTTGTCACCCAGCCCTACGCCAGCTACAAGTTCTTCTTCACCGCCAACTCCTCGGTGAGCGCCACCTACCCGATTCAGGGTTATCTGAAGTTCACCGATGGCTCCAGCCTGCAGGTGATCAACGAGTCGTTTGCTCCCCAGGTGGGAACCGGCCGGATGTGGGGCCCCTTCCCGGCGATCCCCGGCAAGACGGTGAGCCAGCTCAATTTCAAGATCGGTGCCAGTTCCGATCAGGCCGCCACCGGTTTCACCTATCGCATCTCCACCATGGGCTGCAACTGATCGGCTTGTCACTGAGCCGGATCGATCTGAGCATCCGGGTGGGCCTGCGCTAGCCGTGAGCGGGTGGCGATCGGAAACACCACCAGGGCCCAGGCCGCCAACACGCTGAGCTGGGTGATCAGGCCCAGCTCGATGGCGGTGATCGCCACGATGCCGCCCAGGTAGAGAAACCACCACAGGCCCTGGCGCAGTTGCTGGCGATCCGCCAGGGCAAACAAGCCCGCCGGCACCAGCACGATCAGGCTGGCGCCGCGCAGGGCGCTGCTGCCGCACCAGCTGATCGCCCAGGTGGCCAGCACGAAGGCGGCGGTGCACCACAGCCGTGCGCAGGGCAGGCGGTAGGCGCGGTGGGCCCGGGGCAACTGGTGCCGCAGAGCGATCAGGCTCACCGGGCCCACGGCCAGGGCGATCACCAAGGTGGCCGTCAGGAAGCTCACCACGGTTTGCCAGCTGGGGCCACTGAGCAGCATCAGCATCCCCATGGTCAGGCTCACCAGCAGCGCCACCGACGGCACCGCCTGGCGGTTGAGCCGTCCGAGGCTGCCGGGCAGCAACCCGCAGCGCCCCATCATCCACCCCACCCGCGCTGAGGCGCCCATGTAGGCCATGGCCGTGGCGCTTGGGGAGATCACCGCATCGAGCAGCAGCAGCCGCGCCACCCAGCCCAGGCCCAGGCCCATGGCCAGTGCCACCAGCGGGCCGCCATGGGCGGTGAGTTGCAGCCGGGCCCAGCCGCCACCGAGCTGGTCGGGGGGAATGGACACCAGGAAGGCCAGCTGCAGGATCAGGTAGATGGCCAGGGAGATGCCCAGGCCGAGCGCCATCGCCAGGGGCACGGTGCGCTGGGGCCGGCGGGTTTCGCCGGCCAGATCCATGGCGGTGCGGAACCCCAGCAGGGAAAACAGGATGCCGCCGCTGCTGATCGCCGTGACGATGCCTTGCAGGGTCTGGGCGGGGGCCTGGGGGATGGCGCGCAGGTTGCCCCAGTGGCCCGAGGCCAGCATCAGGGTGATCGAGATCAGCAGGGGGATGGCCAGCTTCCAGGCCGTCAGTCCATCGATCCAGCGGGCCAGCCAGCCCACGCCCGCCAGGTTGATCCAGGCCAGCACCACCAGCAGGGCCGTGGCCAGGGCCAGCCCTGGGGCGCTCAGCACCTGGCCAGCCCCGCCCTGGCTGGAGGTGGCCGCCACGGTGAGCCAGGGAAAGCTGCTGGCCAGGTATTGCAGCACCGCCAGCACCTCGATGGTGGGCAGGGCCAGGTAGGCGATCCAGGCGCTCCAGCCGCCGATGAAGCCGGCGGTGCGGCCGTGGCTGAGCAGGGGGATCTGGGCCAGGGCGCCGGAACTGCTCACCAGGGAGCCCAGTTCGGCAAACACCAGGGCCAGGCTGAAGGCGAGCACGCCGCCCAGCAGCCAGGCGCCGAGGGCGGCCGGGCCGGCACTGCGGGCGGCATAGAAGGGGGCGAACAACCAGCCCGAGCCGATGGTGCTGGTGACCACGGCCAGGGTGAGGCTGCGCAGACCCAGCTGGCGGGAGAGTCCTGAGCTGGTCATCGATGGGTCATCCCCAGGCGAGGGACAGCGGCAGGCGGCGGCCCATCATCCCTGCTTCAGGAGCAGTTGCCGCCAGAACGTTTCAGCGTCAGAGCTGTGGCTGCCATCCGCACCCTCATCGGCCAGGGGCGTGCCAGCCAGGTGGCTGATCGGCCGGCAGCCCAGGCTGTTGAGCAACCAGGCCGCTTCGTAGCTGGCCAGATCCGCCGCCTCGATCGGCTGCTCCACGATCAGGCCCCGTTCGAGGGCCCGCTGCCGCATCACGCCCGGTAGGCAGCCACTGCTCAGCGGTGGCGTGCTCCAGGTGCCGTTCCGGCGGGCCAGCAGGTTGGCGGTGGTGCCGCAGCAGAGGCCGCCGGCGGAGCTGCGCAGCAGGGCGTCGTCGGCGCCGGCCTCCCGGGCCTGGCGGCGGGCCTGGATCGAGGGCCCGTAGGCGAAGCTCTTGCAACGGCTCAGCAGGCTGGTGGCGCTGCGCTCTTCGGTGGGGCTGACGATCACCCGCACCGGCTCAAAACACGGCTCGATGGCACTGAGCTGCAGCCAGAAGCCCGGTGTGCCGTTGCTCGGAATGGCGATCCCCCGGCTTCCCCCACCGCCGCCGCTGCCCCGACTCCAGTTGAGCCGCAGGGCGCCGCAGGGGCTGGGGCCCTCGCTGCTGCCGCTGCCCCTGCCCCTGCCGATGCCACTGCGGCGGGTGGCCGCGGCGATCAGGGGCTGCACGATCGCCAGGCCCGGCGGGGGTGGCAGGGCCAGCAAGGCGGCTGAGCGCTGCCAACGATCGAGGTGCTCCTCCAGCAGCCAGGCGTGGCCGCCCTCCACCAGCAGCGTTTCAAACACGCCATCGGCCAGCAGCAGGCCCCGATCGTTGATCGGCAGCGCCAGAGCTTCCGGCGCTCCCCAGCACCCCTGTCCTGCGGCATCAGCCAGCCAGGCGATCGGGGCGGGGAGCGCTGGTGGGGACGACGGGGCGCTCATGCCAGGGCCTCCAGCAGGGGTTGCAGCTTCCAACTCAGTTCTTCAGCTTCCCCGGCCGGATCGGAGTCGGCCACGATGCCGCAGCCGGCATGGGCCCGCAGCCGCGCGCCGCGCAGCAGCAGTGAGCGGATCAGGATGCTGCTGTCGAAGCTGCCGTCGCTCCCCAACCGGAACAGGGAGCCGCAGTAGGGCCCGCGGGCGATGGGTTCCAGGCTGTGCAGCCGCTGGCAGGCGCGGATTTTCGGGGCGCCGGTGATCGAGCCCCCGGGCCAGCAGGCCCGCAGCAGGTCGATTGCGGTCAACCCATCCCGCAGCTGGCCCTGCACCACCGAGGTGAGATGGTGCACCTGGCGGTAGCTCTCCAGGCCCACCAGCTGGGGCACCTGGATCGAGCCCGGCCGGCAAGTCCGGCCCAGGTCGTTGCGCAGCAGGTCGACGATCATCACGTTCTCGGCCCGGTCCTTGGGGCTGCAGACCAGGTCGGCAGCGGCATCGGCATCGGCCTCGGGGCTGGGATGGCGCGGCCGGGTGCCCTTGATCGGCCGGGTTTCCACAAGGCCGGCCTGATCCACCCGCAGAAAGCGCTCCGGCGACGCCGACAGCACCGCTTCTCCGGCCGCCGCGGCGCCGGCGATCGCCAGGCCACCGAAGGGTGCGGCGCAGGTGCGGCGCAGACGGCCGTAAAGCGCCAGGGGATCGGCGGGGCCTTCCAGCTGGTGCTCGCAGCAGGCGGTGAGGTTGGCCTGGAACAGGTCGCCGGCGGCGATCCAGCTGAGGATCTGCTCCACCTGCTCGGCGAAGCCTTCCGGGCGGGTGTGCCAGTGCCAGGCCTTCGCGGCGATGGCGACCGGTGGCGGGTCTGCAGGGATGTGGTTGGACAGGCCATCCAGCAGCGCGGCAAAGGCGGCCAGGCGTGCCGGATCCTCGCCCTCAAGCCACTGCTCCCGGGTCCGGTGGTCGAGCACCAGCACCGGATCGTGGCGGGCGGCCCAGAGCAGGGCCATGTCGGAGTGGTGCCAGTGGGGGGCGGGTTCCACCCAGGCCCCGGCCTCGTAGCCCAGCCAGCCCATCCAGTGGCCCCCGCCCGCCGCCAGGGCGGCCAACGCGGCGAAGGGATCTTCCGCACCGGCCTGACCCGGCAGACCCCGGCACACCCGTTGCTCCAGCGGCGCCAGGCCCAGACGGCTGCAGCGGCCCTGGGGGCTGCCGTCGCCATCGAGCCACACAAGCCCTGCGGTGCCGAGCGCGGCGGCCAGGGCCTGCACCAGCGGCCAGGGCTCCCGCCAGGGCAGGGGGTGGCGCAGACTCATGGGGCCATGCGGTTGTTGGCCGGGCTGCTGGCCAGGTTGGGCCGGCCGGCCTCGACCAGGGCGGCATCGCGGATGCGGCAGCTGTCGCACACGCCGCAGGGCTGCTCGCCGCCGGCGTAGCAGCTCCAGGTGGCCGCAATCGGTACCCCCAGCCGCAGAGCTTCCTGCACGATGCGCGTCTTGCTCCAGTGCACCAGCGGCGCCCAGAGTCGGGTGCCCCGACCCTCGCGTCCGGCCTTGCTGGCCAGGTCGGCCAGGGTCTGGAAGGCGACCAGGTAGTCGGGGCGGCAGTCGGGGTAGCCGGAGTAGTCGATGGCGTTGACCCCCAGCACCAGCCGCTGGGCGCCGCGGGCCTCGGCCAGGCTCAGCCCCAGGGCGATGAACACGGTGTTGCGGCCCGGCACGTAGGTGCTGGGAATGACGCCGGCCTCCACGCCATCGGTGGGGATGGCCAGGCACCCATCCGTCAGGGAAGACCCGCCCCAGGCGGCCAGGTTGACGGCGATGGTGTGGTGTTCCTCCAAGCCCAGGACTCCTGCCAGCTCCGTGGCGGCTTCCAGTTCGCGTCGGTGCCGTTGGCCGTAATCCAGGGAGAGCCCGATCACGCGGTGGCCGGCCTCAATGGCCAGGGCGGCAGCGGTGGCCGAATCCAACCCGCCGGAGAGCAGGGCGATGGCCAGGGGCGGAGGGGGCATGGTCACGGATGCGAAACGGCCTGGGCGAGGGGCTGGTTCGCGAGCCGCTCACAGAGGTTGTACAGATGTACATCTTCCCTGAGGGCAGCGGCGCTCGATCCCGCCACGATGGCGCCAGTGCACGTGCAAGGCCGTCATGGTGATGGGATTGGTCCGCCTCCCGGCGTTGTTGTCCACGCGCATGACGCCCCGGCTGACGGCGCCCTTGCTGGCGGCAGCACTGCTGGCGGCGGGCTCTGCAGGTGCCATTCCCAGGCTCGATCTCTCCGGCTACCCCAAGCCCGCTGCCGGTGATCGGCGCTGGGTGATCCAGCTGCCTGGGGTGTTGCGGCCCCCTGCGGATGCGGTGATGTCGTCCAACCCCGCCGATTGGCGGGTGCAGCTGATCGTCGGCCAGATGGCCCAGGTGGATTGCAACCGCCAGGTCTTCGGCGGCAAGCTGCGCCCCGTGAAGCCGGCCCAGGCGGGCGGCCCTGTGCTGTATCGGGTCACCGATGTGGGTGCTCTGGCCTCCACCCGCATGGCTTGCCCACCGGATCAGCCCCGCCGCAGCGCGTTTGTCCCCATGGCCGGCCAGCCGTTTGTGGTGCCCTACAACGCCAGCCGTCCGATCGTCGTGGATGCACCCCGCCCCCTGGAGTTGCGTTGGCGGCTGTGGAAGGCGGAAAGCCAGGAACGGTCTGCTCAGCCGCAGTGATCAGCGCAGGCCCAGCAGTTTGTGGCTCTGCAGGCTGAGCCGCCACTGGGGGTGCTGGCGCACGTAGTCGACTGCCAGGGTCTGGCCGGTGGCGCTGTCCCAGCCGGGTTGCAGCAGCAGGGCTGGGGCTGCGCCACGCCGTTCTCGGGCTTGGGTGGCCATGGCCTCGGCGAAGGCCAGATCGTCGGCGTTGTGCACCACCACCTTCAGCTCATCGCAGGCCGCCAGCAGCTCCGGCCGCGGTGGCTTATGGCGCTTCGGCGAAAGCGTGATCCAGGCAAAGCGGCCGCTGAGGGGATCCACGCCACTGGTTTCCAGGTGCAGCGGCAGTCCCGTGGCAGCCAGCGCGTCGCAAAGGGGTGTCAGATCGTGGTGCAGTGGTTCCCCGCCGGTGATCACCACAAACCCCGCCCCCGCCTCCGCTGCGGCCTGGGTTGCGGCAGCAAGTTCCGCCAGGCTGCGCTGCGGATGCACCGCTGCGGGCCAGGAGTGCTTGGTATCGCACCAGCTGCAGCCCACCGAGCAGCCCCCCAGACGGATGAAGTAGGCGCTGCGGCCGGCGTGGAGCCCTTCCCCCTGCAGGGAGTGAAAGGTTTCCACCACGGACAGGTCCGGTTCGTTCCGGGGCAAAGGGATCAAAAAGTTGCCTCGACCATTTGGTTCATTTTGCGTCAAAGCCCATTGGAGATCTAAAATAAATGGCTTAATTCTGGAATAGTTGACAAAAGCTCTTCTGGTTGTAATCGTAAGTTTGCTATTTGGCGGTTTTGATTCGCAGAAAATTGAGTATAGCTTGCCCGACCTGGTAAGATTATCGGTGGAGTTTTTCAATCTTTGCCCGGCCTCTTTGCCAGGAAATTCACATGGTTTCCCCGGCTTCAGGGGTGCAAGCGGTTAAAAGGCAAGTCATGACCATCCCCTTGCCCGTGTCAACAGGCGACCTGCCCCTGGATGTTTACCGGAGGTTGGCCGATCTGGGATTGCTGCGGGGCTACATCCGTGCCGAGTGCCTGGAGGCGGCTGTCGATCAGGTGGATCTCTCCGAGGAGGAGGCTCAGCGCGCCAGGTCCCTGTTCGCCCAGGAGTTGCAGCTCACGGATCAGGCTGCCGTGGAGCGCTATGCCCAGGCTCACCTGCTCAGCCCCGCCTCGCTGGACGCTCAGGCGCTGCGCCCCGCTCGTCAATTCAACTTCTGCCAGCGGCAATTCGCCCCCAAGGCCGAAGCCCGTTTCCTGCAGCGCAAGGCTCAGCTCGATCGCGTCGTGTACAGCCTGCTGCGGCTGCAGGACCCCGGTCTCGCTCGGGAGCTCTACTTGCGCCTTGAGGAGGGTGAGGCGAATTTCGCCGATCTGGCGGCCGCCTATGCAGAGGGCCCGGAGAAGGCCACCCGCGGCATCGTGGGTCCGGTCCCTCTCACCCAGGCCCACCCCGCCCTGGCCGAGCGTCTGCGCACCGCTCCTCCCGGGGTGGTGCTCGAGCCCTTCCGGATCGAATCCTGGTGGCTGGTGGTGCGCCTCGAAAGCCTCACCCCCGCCACCTTTGATGCGGCCACCGAGGCCCGCATGGCCCAGGAGCTTTTCGAGCAGTGGATCGCTGAGCAGGTGGAGCGCCGCCTGGCGGAGCTGCGGCCATTGCTGCAGATCGGCGTGTCGCCCGATGCGGACCAGGCCTCCGGCTCTCGCGCATCATGAGCGCAATGGATGTCATCTCTCTCTCGCATTCCGCCTTCGCCGGTCTGTCCTCCAACGGCCGCGACCAGCTGCAGCAGCTCAGCCGGCGTCAGTTCGCCCCGGGCGATCCTCTGTCCCTGGCGGGGGTCATTCCCTCTGAGATCCTGCTGATCAGCTCCGGCACAGCCCGTCTGCTGGTGCGCGATCAGGGCCGGTTGCGCACCGCCGAGAAGCTGGGCGCCGGCAGTTTCGTGGGCCTGGCCTCCCTGCTGCGGGCCGCGCCCTGCGAGGAGGTGAGTGCCGGCACCGAGCTGGAGGCCTGGGTGCTGCCTGACGCCCTGACCCTGCACCTGCTGGGCACCGAGCCCGCTTTTGCCCAATGGTGTGCGGCCGAGCTGTTCACCGCTGAGCTTGCGGCCCTGCTCTCCCTGCTGCTTGATCAGCACCCCCAGGCCAACAGCTCTTTGCTGCCCCTGATCGAGCAGGCCCGCTCCGAAGGGCGGCTGGTGCCACCAGAACCCGCCGCCCTTGCCGCCCTCACGGCTGATCTCAGCCTGCTGGCAGCCAGTCACAATCTGCCCGACCATCCCCTCGGGGCTCTGCTGGATCCCAGCCTGGGAGTGCCGGTGGCTACCCCGCCGCTGCCGCCGCGCCTGATTGCCCTGCCCACGGCTCTGACCACCGCCCTGACCACGGCCCGCCCCGCGACCCCGCAGCAGTCGGCGGGAGCAGTGCTGGAGGCGGAGCTGATGCCGGAGGGATCCGGCAGCAGCTCGGGCGGCACAGCCGGTGGCGCCAGCCCACCCCTGGCGTCGGGTCTCGAGTTGGGCCAGCGCGATCGCTCCGCCCTGCAGCTGCTGCGCGGTAACGGCCCGCTCGAGGAAACCCTCGCCTGTTTCCAGATGCTGGCGGCCGAACTGAAGCTGCCCTTCCGCCGCGATGCGATCGAGAAGATCCTGCGCGATGTGCTGCGCCGCGGCCAGACGCCCGACCTCCAGCTCTGTGGAAACATCGCCGCAATGATGGGTCTGCACGTCAGCGGTGTGCGGGTGCCGGCCAGCCAGGGCACCCGCCTGCAGACCCCGGCGCTGATTCCCTGGCAGGGCGGTTTTGCTCTGGTGCGTGGCGCCAATGCCCGCGGTCTGCTGTTGGCTTCCCCCCGCGAAGGTTGGGTGGAACTCAGGCCCGAGCAGTTGTCGGAGGCCTTCCCCGATGGCATCGACGTGCTCTTGCTGGAGCGCAGTTCCGCCACCCCTGAGCAGCGGTTCGGCGTTGCCTGGTTCTGGCCGGCCCTGCAGCGCTACCGCGGCATCCTCACCCAGGTGCTGATCGCCTCCTTTGTGGTGCAGCTGTTCAGCCTGGCCAACCCCCTGCTGATCCAGGTGATCATCGACAAGGTGATCAACCAGCGCAGCCTCGACACCCTCCAGGTGCTCGGCTTTGCCCTGGTCGTGGTGACCCTGATGGAGGG